>JBQTJM010000055.1:0-33942 GCA_052387115.1 Gammaproteobacteria bacterium
GCGATGTTCCCAGCAACCACGCCATGATGTCTTGGTCCGCTTGGTCGAGCAGCTCGGCGAAGCGAAGTTGATCGGCTTCGGCAAGCTGGTGGTAGCGGCGATCGAGAAATCTTTCAAGGACGATATCGAGCTCACGCATCCCGCGCCGGCAACGCCATCGGAGCCGGTCGATCGTGGGCATGAACGCTATATCATCCCTGGCCATGGATTGGCAGGAATCCACCCGCAGGGATGCGTTTTTTGGCGCTGAATCTGAGACATCTAATACTGCGTTTCAAACGTTCACAACGCCGCTTCCGTCATGCCAGCGAAAGCTGGCATCCAGTCTTGAATCAACCTTTCATGGATTCCAGCTCTCGCTGGAATGACGCGTTAGCGACAACATCGCTCCTTCAACAGTTTCAACGCAACCGTTTTTATTGAGACCGCTTACGAGTCCTGGCCTGGCCGGCGACACATCACCGTCGTTGCAATCACAGCGCTCGGGTCAGCAGCAGTTTCTTGATCTCCCCGATCGCCTTCGCCGGGTTGAGGCCCTTGGGGCAGGCCTTGGTGCAATTCATGATCGTATGGCAGCGGTACAGCCTATACGGATCTTCGAGCCCATCGAGGCGCTCGCCCGTGTTTTCGTCGCGGCTGTCGACGATCCAGCGGTAGGCCTGAAGCAGAATAGCGGGCCCGAGATAACGATCACCGCTCCACCAATAACTCGGACAACTCGTCGAGCAACAGGCGCAGAGAATACATTCATACAGCCCGTCAAGTTGGGCGCGGTCTTCCTTGGTTTGCAAGCGCTCGCGGGTGGGCGGCGGTGTGTCCGCCTGTAACCAGGGTTTGATCGAGGCGTACTGGGCATAAAAATGCGTCATATCGGGCACCAGATCCTTGATCACCGGCAGGTGCGGCAGGGGATAGACGGAAACGTCTATCTCGGCGTCATCGATGGCCTTGGTGCACGCTAAGGTATTGGATCCATCGATATTCATCGCGCACGAGCCACACACGCCCTCGCGGCAGGAGCGCCGGAAGGTCAGCGTGGCATCGAGCTCATTTTTGATGTAGATAAGGGCATCCAGCACCATCGGGCCGCAGCGGGTCAGATCGATATCGAAACTATCCAATTGCGGCGGCTTACCGGTATCCGGATCATAGCGGTACACCTTAAAGCGTTTGACCCGCCGCGCGCCGGCCGGCGCGGTTAAAAGTTTTCCCGCCTCGATATTCTCAAGGATTGGCAATTTCATGGCACGCATCGCTGTCCCTCGCCGATCAGGTTGTTGATATCGTCAGAGGTTGTGAAAAAACCGTTGCGAGCGTAGGGAGGCCGCGTTCCGCCGGAGCGCAGGAACCGGAGTGCATATTGAAATACATGAGGATTCCGAGCACCGCCGGAACGCGAGATCCCGAGCGCAGCAGATTTTTTCACAAACTCTCAGCCCCGCACGCGGCGGATCCGCGCGCCGAGCTGGGCGAGCTTCTCCTCGATCGCCTCGTAGCCGCGATCGACGTGGTAGATGCGGTCCACGACGGTGTCGCCCTGGGCGACCAAGCCGGCCAGGACCAGGCTGGCCGAGGCCCTGAGATCGGTCGCCATCACTGGTGCGCCGACCAGGCGCTCGACCCCGGACGTGATCACGGTATTGCCCTCCAGGCGCACCCCGGCGCCCATGCGCTCCAGCTCCGGCACGTGCATGAAGCGATTCTCGAACACCGATTCCGTGATGGCCCCGGTGCCTTCGGCGATGCAGTTCATGGCCGTGAACTGGGCCTGCATGTCGGTCGGGAAACCGGGGTAGGGCAGGGTATGGGCATCGACGGCCCGCGGTCTGCCTCGCGCCATCCGGAGGCTGATCCACTCCGGACCCGACTCGATGTCCGCGCCGGCCTCGATGAGCTTTGCGATCACCGCCTCCAGGTAGTGGGGCTCGGCGCCCTTGAGCCTGATCTCGCCCCCGGTCATGGCGGCCGCCACCAGATAGGTACCCGCCTCGATTCGATCGGGCATGATGTGGTGGCGCGTCCCAATCAGCCGATCGACGCCGTGCACGCGGATGGTGTCGCTGCCCGCGCCCTCGATGCGCGCGCCCATGTGCTTGAGACAGGTCGCGAGGTCCACCACCTCGGGCTCGCGCGCGGCATTGCAGATCACGGTCTCGCCTTGTGCGAGCGTGGCGGCCATCATCAAGTTCTCGGTCCCGGTCACGGTGACCAAATCCAAGACCAGATGCGCCCCCTTCAGGCGATCCGCCGACGCGCGGATGTAGCCGCCCTCGACCGTGATCTCCGCGCCCATCGCCGCGAGGCCCTGGAGATGCAGGTTGACGGGCCGTGAGCCGATGGCGCAGCCCCCCGGCAGGGACACCTCCGCGCGGCCGTAGCGCGCCAGCAAGGGACCCAGCACCAGTATCGAGGCGCGCATGGTACGCACCAGCTCGTAGGGGGCACGCACGTCGGTCAACGTGCCGCCGTCCACCTCGATGTTCATCTGATCATCCACCATGAGCTCGACGCCCATGCGTCCCAGGAGCTCCAGGGTGGTGGTGATGTCGCGCAGGTGCGGCACGTTGCCGATGGTCACCGCGCCGTCGCAGAGGAGGGTGGCGCAGAGGATCGGCAAGGCCGCGTTCTTGGCCCCCGAGACGCGGATCTCCCCTTGCAGAGGGACGCCGCCCGTGATGATCAGCTTGTCCACGGCCGTGCGGCCGGCGCCATGGCCGTCCTCATCGAGCGAGGTGGCAGGCTACTCCGCGCCGCCGCCCCGCACGAGCCACCGGGCCTCCTGTTCCTCGGGGGTCAGGGTCGCAATCGACAGGGCATGGATGGCGCTCTCCATGGAGCGCCCGAGGCTCTGGTAGACGAGGCGGTGTCTCTGCAGGGGGTTGAGACCGCGGAAAGCGGGGCTGACGACCGACGCCTCGAAGTGCACCCCGTCCTCCCCGCGGACTTCCGCGCGACTACCCGGGATCCCATCCTCGATCAAGCGCTGGATGTCGGTGGGGGTCATGGTCTTGGGGAGCTCACGCCGCTATGTTGACACAGGGGGGTCGGGCGGGCCCCGTCCAGCGGATGCCGGCAGAGGCTCCCGGGTCCCGAAGACCTCCGCGGGCAGGACGGCGCCGAGCCCGTAGACCTCGGCGATCGACGCGATGCCCGCGGGCAGGTTGCGGAAGCGCAGGGCGGTGCGACGCCCGCGCGCCTGCCCCTGCCAGTCCACCAGGAGTGCGAGCCCGGCGCTGTCCATGCGCGTCACATCGCAGAGGTCCACGAGCACCTCCGGGGCATCGACGAAACTGTCGGCTGCGTCGCGTAAGGTCGGTACGGACGTCATGTCCAGCACCCCGGCCAGGTGCCACACACCCGCCCCTCGCTGCGACAGGGTCACCTTACTGCGGGGACGGTTTCGTCGCATTCTTGGCCGCGAGGCTGTCGATGAGGCCGTCGATGCCGCCCTTGCGGACCTCGGACCGAAACGACGCCTGGTAGGTGTTCACCAGGCTCACCCCATCGACCGAGATATCGCTGACCTTCCACGCATCGCCGGTGACGTGCAGGCGATAGCTGATCGGCATGGCGGCCCCGCCCGGCCGGTCGATCTCGGTCTTGACCGTCACCTTTCGGGCACCCGGCTCGGCGCGCACTGGGAAATAACGTACCTCCCGATCGACATATTCCAGCAGCGCCAGCGCATAGGTGCGGATCAACAACTTGCGAAACTCATCGACGAAGCGCTCGCGCTGGGTGCTGTTGGCACCCCGCCAGGCCTTGCCGAGGACCCGCTGGGACATCTGGGCGAAATCGAAGTGCGGCAGGATCAAGTCGTCGACGAGCTTATGCAGGCGCTCGCGGTCGGTGCGCAGGGTATCGCGCTCGACCGCCACCCGCGCCCGTACCTGTTCGGCGGTCGTCTTGATCAGCTCCGAGGGATCCCGCGGCACCGCGGCCAACGCCAGGCTGAAGAAGCCGAGCACGGCCATGAGGCCCATGCGACCTATCCTTTTCATGACTCTACCTCTCGCGCCAGCTGGTGAGGGATGGTGTTGCGATAGGCACGTCCCGCGAACCGCGGGGAGCGACCGCGCCGTAAACGGTGGATTATAAACTATGCGAGGAACGCGCATCGCGCAACCGGACGCCCGGTGCCCTACCACGCCAAGATGTCTCTGGGCGGCCACACACGGCGGGTCTTGAGGTATAGTGCGGCGCCATCGCGCGTTGAGATGTGAGAACCCTGGGCGATGAAGATCCTGGCCCGGTACATCGGGAGGGCGGTCATGGCCTCGACCGCCACGGCCCTCGTCTCCTTGGCGGCCATCTTTTCCTTCTTCGAATTCGTCGATGAGATGGGCGATCTCGGCCGCGGGCGCTACGGGGTCTTGCAGGTCGCCGAGTTCGTGCTGTTGAGCATCCCGCGGCTCTGCTACGACCTGTTCCCGGTCGCGGCCCTCCTGGGCAGCCTATTCGCGCTCGGTGCGCTCGTCAGCACCAGCGAGATGACCGTCATCCGGGCCGCGGGGGTGTCGCTGCCGAAGACCGTCTACTGGGTGATGAAGGCCGGGGCGCTCATCATGATCGCCTGCGTGCTCATCGGCGAGCTGATCGCCCCCCCGTGCGAGCAATTGGCCCAACATCGCCGCTCCATCGCCACCACCGACAAGATCGCGCTCAAGACCCGAAACGGCTTCTGGGCCAGGGATGGCCGGAGCTTCGTGAACATCCGCACCATCCTGCCCGGCAACCGGGTGGAGCGGATCTTCATCTACGAGTTCGACGAAGAAGGCCGGCTCAAGACCAGCACCCGCGCCAGGCGTGCCTACTACAGCGACGGACGCTGGATGCTCGAAGGTATCGAACAGACACTGTTCTTGACCGATCGGGTCGAGGAACGCCGCGTGCGGAGCGCCAACTGGGAATCGCTGCTCGACCCCGGCCTCATCAGCCTGGTGGCGATCAATCCCAACCACCTGTCGGTCGTCGACCTGTACCGCTATGTCGATTTCCTCGAGGCCAACGGCCAGGACAGCCGGCAGTATAGGCATGCCCTGTGGCTCAAGGGCGCGTATCCCCTGGCCACCGGCGCCATGGTCTTGCTGGCCATCCCGATCGTGCTCCGTAGTCCGAGCCGGGCAGGCACGGGCCGGCGCGTGGTGGTCGGCTCCTGTATCGGTGCCGTGTTTCATCTCGTCAACAAGGCCGCCGGCTCGCTGGGCTTGGTCTTCAACCTGTATCCGGCGCTCTCCGCCACGGCGCCGGCCCTGGTGACGCTCGCGGTCGCGCTCGTGCTCCTACGCCGAGTGCCTTGAGGTCGCAAGAGAAGGGATAGCCCTAGTTCGTTCAGGCAGGAAGCGCTAGTCCGGGGCTCGCCTAGCCCAGGTCGGACTCGCCGCAGGGCGACGGACGGCGTCCCAGCCCTCTCCCTCGGGCCAGATCGGCGGAGTCACAGGGGGTGGGCGGGAACGCGCGTTGAAGATTCTCAAAAAACCCAGCGTCCTGCAGTGGGACTACGATGAGGAGGCCGATGTCCTGTATCTCTCCGTTGACGAGCCCAGGCCGGCCGTCGGAACGGACATCGGCGAGGGTCTCGTCGTGCGTTATGACGAGATGACCAAGGAACTCGTAGGACTCACCTTGGTCGGCTTACGTGCCCGCGTGCTCAAGAGCCTGACCACCGAGGCCAAATAAAATGGACATGGGAAGTTCGGGGTCAGAGTAAAAACTGGTTAGATTAGGAATTCTTACGCTGACCCCAAACTCCACCACCAAATCGACGGGCTCCGTCGAGCAGCGTGAATGCTTGCCGGGCCGCTCGGAAACCCTTACAGTAGCCACATGAGCACTCTCCGAGCCCATGTCGAGAAGGGGCGGCTCGTGCTCGACGAGCCGACGACCCTGCCTGAGGGAACGGTTGTGGACCTGGTTGCTGACGACGAAGGTGATGACCTCACCGACGAGGAACGCCGCGCCCTCCACGAAGCGCATTCCGCGTCCTGGAAATCCGCTGAGGCAGGTCGTCTCCGGCCAGCGTCGGGTATTCTGTACGAGCTGCGCCAGCGCCGGTGAGCCTGCCGGCGTAAGGAAACACGGCATGGACGGATCTTGGGATCTGGTCCCGGCTCGGGGGCCAACCCACGTTGCTCGATCGGGTGCGCGACGTCATCCGCCGGTTGCACTACAGCATCCGCACGGAGCAGACCTACGTCGACCGGATCCGGCGCTTCATCCTCTTCCACGAGAAGCGGCGCCTCGCGGAGATTGGGGCCGTGGAAGTGGAGGCGTTTCTGACCCATCTCGCCGTCCAAGGCCAGGTCGCCTCGTCCACTCCGAACCAGGTGCTGAACGCCATCGTGTTCCTCTACCGGCAGGTATTGAAAAGGGGAAGTCGGCTGGCTGGAGTTATGTGAGAAGTTCGGGATCAGAATAAAAGAATAAAAACTGCTTAGGAATTTTTGCGCTGACCCCGAGCTCCCGCGGACTCCCGTGCCTCATAGGGATGGCTGATCGGCCGTGAACCGGAGGCTCCGGACGAAGGGCTCGCCTTCGGGCTCGAGAGGGACGAACGGCTGGCCGCGGTGCGCCCGCTGGCTGTAGCTCACGTCCACAAGGTATCGCGGCCAATGCGGGTGCACGCACCGAAGGCCGCGCGCCGCGAGGACGAAAACGGCGCCGGGAAACCCTGGGACCTGGCTGTCCTCGACCACGGTTTCATGGCTCACGCAGAGTGGGGCCGGCCCCTCCTGCTCGCTCGCGTACCGCGTCGCGATCTGCCGGAAGCGCCGCCCGGTGAGCCCCCGCTTCGCCTCGTTCTCGACAAAGCGCAGGCAGGCCTCCGGGCTGTCGAACCGCGTGTCCTGCACGTCCAGCACGAGCACCGCGGCCCCGGCCGTGTGAAGCTCCTCGGGGCGCGTCGAACGCCGCTCGCGCAGCGGTTTGCCCAGGGACACGACGGTCCGCCCGCGGCGCGGGTCCTCGACGCCGGCCGGAAGCATGAGCCATCCCCGCCCCTGGGGCGGAAGAACCGAAAAGCCCTGGAATACGAGCCGCTCGGCCAGGTTCTCCACTGGCCGCACGCGCGGGTCCCGCGCGGGAGCCGGTGTGGCGCAGCCCGCGGCCAGGAGCACCACGAGCGTCCCGGCACCGGCTACCCTCAGCAAGGCTCCGCAGCGCGCTCTCATTTCTCCGTCTCCACCAGCCCCTTCAAGCGGAAGGCCTGCAGAAGGCGATACATTCGCCGTGAACGAACGCCTACCAGAGGTTGCGTTCGACCGACGGATGAGCCGGTAGGCGCCCTCCCACTACGCACCGTCCAGCCGATCAAGGCTCTTTTAGCGGCGCCGGTGGACTCGCGTCCGGCTATCGGATGCTCCCCCTGGGTCGGGCACCACCTCCACCCAGTTGCTCATGTCGTCCGAGTTGAGCATGGTGGCGAGTAGCGCGATGGCGTGAACGGCGTCTCCGACCCTCGTCGCGGGCTGAATCAGATCAGAATAACTCCAGAGAAGGGCGTGCCGGCTTCCCAGTAACCGCAAGCGAGACGAAGGAAGTCATGGTCGGCGGTTACAAGCGCGCGGCCGAGATGGGTGGCTCGTGCGAACTGCTCCTCGTCGGAAGCCTGCAGGAGACTTTCGTCCGCGGCCGTGATGATGTCGACGCCACGACGCCTCAACCCGGCGACGACGCGAGCGTCGACGCATTCGTCGGCAAACAGGCGAAGGGGCACGGGTCCGGTCTACGCCGGTCCTTCGGCGCGGCCCAGCCGACTCGGATAGCGCTCTCGCAGGGATGAGATCAGCTCCTCGGCCTCCCGCCATTCACGACGGATCTCGTCCTGATGATCGTAGTAGTACGCCAGGGCGGCGTGGATCTGAGCGAGGCTCAGATGAGGATGAGCTTCGATGATTTCGTCCGGCGTCATCCGCTGATGTTCGTATTCGGAGGCGACCAGACTGACCTTGATGCGCGTGCCGGCGATGCGGCACTTGCCGCCACACACCCCTTCCGTCGCCTTGATGTGGACGTTCGGCCCGGGGAGCTTTTTCGCGGTTTCCATCAAGGAAGGAGTGTACCATGTCCGGCCTCATGATCCTCGGCGTGGCGCTCCGGGGATCGAGTTCCACGCAATCCGGACGAGTTGTCACTCGACAAGAGCGGACTCATCGACCTTGGCGCCCCGCGGAGGACATCCGAGCCATCGGCCCCCGCATCCTGGCGCACCTCTGCCGGCCGGAAGAACGGCTGGGACCAGGTGCTCCTCGGCCACCGGCCATCAATCGCCTCCTTGGACAACCGCTCCCTCTGGTAGAGAGCCAGGACCGGGCGTGGCATCCCTCTATGCGCCCGGATAGAGCTCGGCGCCTTCGGCGCGAAACTCCTGCGACTTGGCCTCCAGGCCGCGCTCGAGTGCCTCCGAGTCCTCCGCGATCCCCTGGGCACGCGCATATTCCCGGACCTCCTGGGTGATCTGCATGGAGCAGAAGCGGGGTCCGCACATCGAACAGAAATGCGCGAGCTTGTGCCCTTCCTTGGGCAGGGTCTCGTCGTGATAGGCCCGTGCCCGATCCGGGTCGAGCGCGAGGTTGAACTGGTCTTCCCAGCGGAACTCGAAACGCGCCTGGGACAGAGCCTGGTCCCGGAGGTGGGCGGCCGGGTGACCCTTGGCCAGATCGGCAGCGTGGGCGGCGATCTTGTAGGCGATGATCCCCTCCCGGACATCGTTCTTGTCGGGGAGACCGAGGTGCTCCTTCGGGGTCACGTAGCACAGCATGGCGGTACCGTGCCAGGCGATGAGCGCCGCGCCGATGGCCGAGGTGATGTGGTCGTAGCCCGGGGCGATATCGGTAGTCAGAGGCCCCAGGGTGTAGAACGGCGCCTCCCGGCACTCGGCCATCTCGCGCGTCACGTTCTCCGCGATGAGGTGCATCGGGATGTGGCCGGGGCCTTCTATCATGACCTGTACGTCGTGACGCCAGGCGATGCCGGTCAGCTCGCCCAAGGTCGTGAGCTCGGCGAACTGGGCCGCGTCGTTGGCGTCGGCAATCGAGCCCGGCCGCAGTCCGTCGCCGAGTGAAAAGGCCACGTCATAGGCCTTCATGATCTCGCAGATGTCCTCGAAGTGCGTGTACAGGAAGCTCTCGCGGTGATGGGCCAGGCACCATTTGGCCATGATGGCCCCGCCGCGCGACACGATCCCGGTGATCCTAGGCGCCGTCAGCGGGATATAGGCGAGGCGCACGCCGGCGTGAACGGTGAAATAGTCCACCCCCTGCTCGGCCTGCTCGATGAGGGTGTCGCGATACACCTCCCAGGACAGCTCCTCGGCACGCCCGCCGACCTTTTCCAGGGCCTGATAGATCGGGACCGTGCCGATGGGCACCGGGCAGTTGCGCAGGATCCACTCGCGGGTGTCATGGATGTCCCGCCCCGTCGAGAGGTCCATCACCGTGTCGGCCCCCCAGTAGGCGGCCCCGATCATCTTTTCGACCTCCTCCTCCACCCCCGAGGTAACCGCCGAGCTCCCGATATTGGCGTTGATCTTGACCAGGAAACTGCGCCCGATGACCATGGGTTCGGACTCCGGGTGGTTGATATTGGCGGGGATGATGGCCCGGCCGCGCGCCACCTCCGAACGCACCAGCTCCGGGTTGATCTCCCGGGGCGGTCCAGCCATACGGCCGGCTTGCCGCGGCTTAGCCTCATCGAGGCGCTGGTTCTCCCGGATGGCCACGAACTCCATTTCGGGGGTGATGAGCCCGCGCCGGGCGTAGTGCATCTGGGTGACGTTGGCACCGGCCTTCGCCCGCCAAGGGGGGCGCAGGCGCGCGAACGCCAGCCGCGAGCGGGCGGCGGGCTCGGAACGCTCGCCGAAAGCGTGCGCTGGCCGTTCCTCGACATCACCGCGCTCCGCTATCCAGCGGGCGCGCAGTGGCGGCAAGCCCGCGCCGAGGTCGATGTCGGCCGCCGGATCGGTGTACGGCCCCGAGGTGTCGTAGACCGTCACCGCGTCATGGGCGATGGGCCCCAGTCGGGATGCCGAATCGGCCAGCCGGATCTCGCGCATGGGGACGCACAGGTCGGGGCGCGAGCCGGTGATATAGACTTTGCGTGAGTTGGGGAACGACCGCGGCACCGGGGCCTCTGCTATGCTGCCGGCAGAAGCACCGCCTAATCGTAGAAGATACCTCGGATCGGATTTCGGGACTGAAGCCATGGCTACACCTCGCTGCGACGACAAGGCGTAGGGCCCGCTTGCTCATCGGTGCTTCCCTACGCCGGTACTGGCCGGTTCAGGTTCGAAGGGTATGCTCTCAGCCCTCGCGCGCTGACTCTGCCGAGGGCACCCCTAGCTGCCGGAGATAGTGCAAGCCTATATAATGCAGCCGCCCCTTGGCAAGTGATCCCTGGGGCAAGTGATCCCTGGGGCAAGTGATACGTGGCAAGTGTCCCCCCGTTGAGACGGGCCACCGTCGGCGAGGCAGGCGCCCCTGGATAGCCCCCTGGATAGATAGGTCGGGATGAATTTCGAACAAGCACGCTCGAACATGATCGAGCAGCAGATCCGGACCTGGGAGGTGCTCGATCAGCGCGTCCTCGACCTGCTGGCGGCGGTGCCGCGCGAGGACTTCGTGCCGCCCCGCTATCGCAGCCTGGCGTTCTCGGATACCGGCATTCCGCTCGGGTTCGGCGAGGTCATGATGGCACCCAAGGTCGAGGCGCGTATGCTCCAGGTGCTGGCCGTCGAGCCCGGCGACCGCGTCCTGGAGATCGGCACCGGCAGCGGCTACGTGACGGCGCTCCTGGCCCGCTCCGGACGTGAGGTCACCACGGTCGAGATCCACCCGGAGCTCTCTGCCGGCGCCAAGGTTCGGGTGTCGCAACAGGGCTTGGACAATGTGCGCTTCGAGGTGGGCGATGGTCTCGAGCACAAGGCGACGGAGGGGCCCTCAGTCGATCAGGGCTACGACGTCATCGCCGTGACCGGCTCCCTACCTGTTTATACCGATCACTTCGAGAAACGGCTTGCGGTCTGCGGGCGCGTCTTCCTCATCGTCGGGGAACCGCCGGTCATGGAGGCCCTGCTCGTCACGCGGGTGGGCGCGCGGGAGCTCGCGCGCGAGGGTCTGTTCGAGACCGACCTGCCGCCGTTGCGGGGCGCGCCGACGCCCAAGAGATTCGTGTTCTGACCCTCCTCCTGTGGCGCCGCGTCTTTTGGCCAAACGGTGAACCACGACTGCCAGCCGGTGGTCCAGGCAAGACCCGGCGAGGCGACCCGCGCCCGGTTGGCTCGCAGACTCCGCCTACCAGCCTGCCCGTCCTGCTCGCACTGTCGAGCCTGGTGACGTTTCACGCCTCTGCCGCCGACCTCCTGTCCCTGTTTCAGCTCGCGACGGAGCGGGATCCGGTGCTCAAGGGGGCCCAGGCCGAGCTCCGGGCCACGCTCGAAACGTTCCCGCAGGCGCGCGCCGGCCTCTTGCCCTCGGTCGGCATCACGGCCAACGTCGCGCGTAACTTTCTGCAACAGACACAGCAAGGGGCGTCCCCGCAGGATGTAACGGCCCAGGACTTTAGCGGGGACTTTACCTTCACCAGTGGCGGCTACCGCCTGAACGTGACCCAACCGCTCTATCACCGCGATCGCTTCATCCAGCTCAAACAAGCGGACAGCCGGATCCGCCAGGCGCAGCACGAGCTCGATGCGGTCTACCAAGAGCTGATCGTGCGACTGAGCGAACGCTATTTCGCACTCCTCGGGGCGGCGGACAGCCTGGACTTCGCGGGAGCCGAATTGACGGCACTGCGGCGACAACTGGAAGAGACGCGCCAGCGCTTCGAGGTCGGCCTCATCGCGATCACCGACGTCGAGGAGGCGCAGGCCGGCTACGACCTCTCGGTGGCGCAAGAGATCGAAGCCCGGAACCTGGTCGATGATGCCCGTGAGGCCTTGCACGAGGTGATCGGCGAGGATCCGGGCGCGATCGCCAAGCTCAGGCCGCAGATCCCCCTGCTGAGCCCCGAGCCCGCGGATATCGCGGCGTGGGCCGATCAGGCGCTGGTGCAGAACCTCCGCGTCGCCGCCGCCAGCGCGGCGGTGGACACCGCCCGCGAGGAGATCGATCGCCAGGCGGCCGGCCATTTCCCGACCCTGGACCTCGTGGGGAGGCATGGCTTTAACACAGACTTCGGCAACGTGGATGTTGGACCGATCAGCCCCCCGTTCAGCAATGAAATCGATGACACGTCCATCGGCCTCGAGCTGGCCGTGCCCATCTTCTCCGGCGGCGCGGTCGTTTCGCAGACCCGCGAGGCAGCGGAGCGACATCAGCAGGCCATCGAACGGAGGGAACAGGCGCGCCGTGAGAGCTATCGGCGGACCCGCGTGGCCTTCCTCGGCGTCATGGCGGGCATCAGCCGCATCAAGGCCCTGAAGCAGGCGGTGCAGTCCAGCGAGATCTCGGTGGCCTCTACCCAGGCCGGCTTGGAGGTGGGCACGCGTACGGCCGTGGATGTCGTCGTCACCGAGCAGGCGTTGTTCAGGACACGGCGCGACTACGCACGGGCGCGCTACAACTACCTGTTGGACACGCTGCGCCTGAAGGCTGCCGCCGGGACCCTCACGACCGGCGACCTCGCTGCCGTCAACGGCTTCCTCGAACGATAAAGCCGACGCCGGTCTCGATAGTCGGTATCGAACTTGCTAATCAGCGATCGCTCGGCTCCGCCCCGACCTGGCAGGTGCCATGCCCGTCCTGAGGGAGAATTCTAAGTTGTCCTCTTCGATATCGCGGTTCCTGGTACTCGCATTCGCCCGGTTCACGAACTACGCCATACTGCTCGTCAGCCCGATCGTATTCGTCCGCATCCTCGACCAGCACGCCTACGGCCAGTACCGGGAGTTCGTCGTCTACGCCCTGGCCCTGGCGACGGTGCTGGGTTTTTCCGTAAAAACGAGCATCCTGTACTTTATCCCGAAAGACCCGGACAACGAGCGGAAATACGTCACCCAGACCGCCCTGTTCATCTTTGCGAGCTCGGTCGTGGGCTTGGGCATCATCTACGCCACCCGCCATATCGTCTTTGCCAGGGCCAGCTTCGATTTCACCGAGCCGTTGCTGCTCTACGTTTTCTGCTTCCTGAACCTGGATTTCGTAGAATCGTACTGGCTCGCCAAGAAGCGCTCCGATTACGTTCTGTACTACAGCACGGCGAAGGGCGCGATCAAGATCACCGTATCCATGGCCGTCGGGTACCTGACGCGCAGCGTGGAAGCCATCGTTACGGCACTCGTGATCTTCGAAGCGTGCAAGTTCCTGCTCCTGCTCTGCTGGTTTTCGTTTCGACGCCTATTCACCGTCACCCTCGACACGGCCCTGATCCGGGAGCATCTGCGGCTGGTGCTGCCATTCGGCGCCGGTACCGTGCTATACGGCCTGAATCATCAGCTTGGTAAGCTGTTCACGTCCATGACACTCGGTCCCAGCGCACTGGCCGTTTATACGATCGGCGCCTACCAGATCCCAATCATGGGTGTCGTGCGCTCGGCGGCCGCGGACGTGCTCTTTCCCGATATGGTACAACGCGGTCAGGCGAGCCCGATGGCCGGTCTCAGCCTTTGGAACCGCGCCAATGTACTGTACTGCTTCGTTGTGTTCCCGTTCTTCACCCTGCTCTTTTTTTATGCCGACACGTTTATCACGACGCTGTTTACGGACCAGTATGTCACCGCCGTTCCGATATTCCGTGTCTTTCTCCTGCTCATGCTGCGCCAATGCTTCGAGATGTCCACCCCCCTGCGGGCGATGAACGAGAACCGGTATTTCATGATCGGGAACCTGGTCGCGATCCTCGTGAACGCCGGATTCATTTTTTCCATGTTCGACAACCTTGGTCTCCTGGCGGCACCCATCGGGTTGTTGGTCTCCGAGGTGGTGTCGGCGGTTTATCTGGGGAGCCGTATACTCAAGGTTTATTCGATTCGCGTGCGGCAGATGTTGTTCTGGAACAAACTCATGGTAATCGCGCTGGCCGTTCTGCTGAACGTGCCCATATTGCTGATCGGGGAATTGGTCCCCATCGGGGACGGCGTTCGAGCGATAGTGTTTTCTCTACTTTTCCTGGCGGGTTATTTCGTATTCCTGCGCCACTGTCGGATCGATGAGATCGAGCTGCTCGTATCGCGACTCATGAGGAAGGCGGGACTCCTTCGATGGCTGAAAAGCCCAAGCTCCTGATCGTCTCGGCATATTTCGCCCCTGACCGGGCGGTGGGGGCGAAACGGTTCACCCATCTTTTTGCGAGATCTTCGAGGCGCGGGGGTACGAGGTAGGTGATGTACCTATCCCCGATAAAGCCTGACCGTGTCGAGCCCAGGGGCGAACGCGCCCTGCGCGTGTGTCATATCATCGGGCATCTGCGCTTCGGTGGCGCGGAGCGTCAGGTCGTCAATATCGCGCGTCACATGGCTCGCGCCAAGAGCTATATCGTGTGCCTCGGGGAGCGGGAACATGGCGGCCTGTCGGGCCTGCTTCCCGCCGACGTCGAAGTGGTGTGGATGGGCGTCAGGGCTCGCTACGCCCCGTATCATGTCGGGAAGCTCGCTCGCAGGTTGAGGAGCATGGCACCGGATGTCGTCCATACGCATATGTTCTGGGCAAACGTCTACGGCGTGCTCGCCGCGACGCTGGCCGCCGTACCCGCCATCGTGACTTGCGAGCACGGCAGGAATCCATGGAAGAGGCGTTGGCATTACGCTATCGAACGCCACATCGTGTCGCCCCTCGCAAACAGGAGGGTGTGCGTATCGCCGGATATCCTTCGGGTCCGGCGCGATGTCGATGGAGTACCGGCGAGCAAGTTGCTTTATATCCCCAATGGCACCGAGATGGGTACGCCTGTCGTCTCAGAGCCGGCCGGGTGTTACACGTTCGGCACAGTGGGGCGCCTGGTGGAGGCCAAAGACTACCCCACCCTTATCAGGGCAATAGGGCTCTTGCGTGACAAGGGATACGATGTGGAGCTCTATATAGTCGGCGACGGCCCGGAGCGGAACCGATTGGAAGCCGAGATCTCCGCTTTGCGTCTCGCCTCTATCATTCATATCGTCGGTTTCCAGGACGATATCCATTCGTGGTTGCGCCGATTCCACATTTTCGTCCTGTCCTCGTTGCGTGAGGGCCAACCCATGGCCCTGCTCGAAGCCATGGCCCTCGGACTGCCGATCGTAGCCACCCACGTCGGTGGCATCCCAGACACAATCGCGGCAGGATCGGAGGGTTTGCTCGTTGCCCCGGGCGATCCGGTTGTGCTGGCCGAGGCGATGGAGGCATTGATACTGGATGAGAGACGACGAACGGCACTAGGCAAGAGCGCCTACGCTCGCTGTCGCGCAGACTTTTCCATACAATCGGTCAGCGATCGCTACATGGAGCTGTACCGAAGCATACTCGACCAGTTCGCGGGGAGGAGAAGCCTGTGACGCTCGGCCGACTAGCGTATGCGCACGTCGTGCATCCGTTGTATCACTTCGCGAAGCGTGACGGGGTCAACCGCGCGATCCGCGAGCTGCGCCGCAATCAGTGGCTCGCTGCAAACGCGATCGACGCTATACAGCAAGAGAAACTCCGGCGCATACTGGTCCATGCCCACAGACACGTTCCTTACTATCGGGACGCGATCGATGCGCTTGGGGTGGATCCACGGGAGCTGGCACAGGCGGAGACGTTCGCGCGCTTGCCGGTCTTGACCAAAGCCGCGATTCGGGGAAACCACGACCGCCTGCACACGACAGCGCTTGCGGGCAATCGTTTGCAACTCAACAGCACGAGCGGATCGACCGGCGAGCCGTTGCACTTTTATACGGACGATAGCATATCGACTTACCTCAAGGCCTCGGTGATCAGGAACAAGGAGTGGACGGGTTGGAGGATGAGCAGCCGTGAGGCGTGCTTGTGGGGTGCGCCGGTCGATGCAGGCAAGGCGAAAGCGTTTCGGGGGCGCATGCACGGGAGGATGACCGGTTCTTTGTTCCTAAGTGCCTACGATATGACGGAAGAGGCCATGGACCGGTACCTGTCGGATATTGCGGCGCACCGACCGTTCTTGCTGGTATCCTACCCCAGTATCCTCGAAATATTCGCCACCCATTGTCGCAGGAGGACCGCGAGGTTCGAATCCCTGCGCGCGATTATCGCATCGGCGGAGACGATGTGGCCGGACCAGCGGGATCTCTTCGAAAGGACCTTTAGGGCACGGGTATTCAATCGCTACGGTTGTCGGGAAGTAGGCGATATTGCCCACGAGTGCGCCTCGCACACGGGATTGCACGTCAACTCGGACTGCGTTCTTGTCGAGATTGTGGACGGTTCAGGACGTCCGTGCGATCGGGGTGAAACGGGGGACGTCCTGGTCACGAGCCTGCATAACTACGGGATGCCATTGATACGGTATGCCATCGGGGACCGCGCCGCATGGTCCTTGCAGACGGCATGCGAATGCGGCCGTGGCCTGCCCCTTTTGGCGGGCATCGAAGGTAGGTCCATGGACGTCGTATCCACTCGATCGGGCAAGCACATCGGGGGCACCTATTGGACCATTTTGCTGCGCTCCCGGCCTGGGTTCACGCAGTTTCAGGTCGTGCAGGACACGCCGGACGGGATCACGGTGAGGTTCGTTCGCGATGACAGGTTCGATGCAGGGGTGCTGGAGTATTATGCGCAACGAATCAGGGAGCAGTGCGGCGACGAGTTTCACGTTGCGTTCCAGGAGGAGAAGGAGCTGGATCGGACGGCTGCCGGAAAACTCCGGCTAGTGGTTTCTAACGTTGACCGCACCCTCCCGGCTAAGTAGAACACCCCTCACCCTACCCGCATGCGACCCCGGGATCCCGCTACCCCAATACACGGCGCGCCGAGGCGGCACCCAGCGCCATGAGGTCGCGGGCGTGCTCGGGCCAGGGCTTGGGCGGCCAGAAGGTGATCGGGATACCGATCCGCGGGCGCGGGGTGATGGTCTCGACGGCGCTGACGGTCTTGCCGGCGCGGCGGGCGAGCTCGATCTTCCAGTGGAGCAGCTCATCGGCGGTGAGCTGGTGGCCGGCCAGCATGGCGCTGGTGAAGTTGCGGCGATCGCTGTGCTCGCGGGCGCGGACCTGGACGCGGTGGAGGATGCTGTGCACGACGATGTGCGTGACGTCGGGGTCGTCGATCCACTGCTCGATCGGTACCGAGCAGCCGAGGCCACCATCCCACAAGGTCTCGCCCTCGACGCGGCGCGGGGCGATGAGGCCAGGCAGCGCGCAACTCGCGAGCATGGTGTCGGCGAGCGGGCCGTGGCCACGCAACTCGACGCGGCTGGTACGTAGATTGGTCACCGCAAGGTGCAGCCGCGCCGCCGTGCAATCTTCGATACGCCGTTCCCCGACGAGCTCGTGGAGCAGGCGCCACAGGTGCAGCCCTTCGAGCACCGCCGGCACGCCGCGCCAGCCGAGCAGGGTCCCGAGCGCGCGAAAAGGCATCCGCCATTCGCGGAAATGGGCGCACATATCGCGGCGCGTGAACGCCGTCTCCAATTGCTCGATGCTCAACCCGGCCGCGTAGAGCCCGGCGACGATCGCGCCGGCGGACGAGCCGGCCACCGCGATCGGCCGCCGGCCGCCAGCGAGCAGCTCGCGCAGAAAGCCGAAATGCGTGGCGAAACCGAGAAACGACGAGCCGAACGCAATCGCCAGGCGCGGCGGGCGGGAGCGGGGATCAGGCATCGGCGTGGTCCTTGCGCACCGGCGCTCGAAACCGGAGAAACACCCCAGCGCCGGGCACGGACCAGCTCGCACCGACGAAGAATCCGGTCAGGGAAACGAATACGGCCGTCGCCGGAGGCACGGCGCAGAGCGGCACCAGCAGGGCTTGGAACACGGCCTCACGCAGGCCGAGACCGGACAGCGTTACCGGCAGCATGGTCACCACATCGATCACGGGCATGAGGCTGAGCGCGTCGGCGAGCGCCCAGTCCATGCCCTGCGCGCGCGCGGCGAAGAAGTAAAGTCCGACGTTACCGGCGTGGCAGACGCCGCCGAGGAAGAGCACGGCGAGGGCGCGCCAGCTCCCGGCGAAAAAAAGGTCGAACACGCCCGCGATCTGCGAAACGCGCGCGCCGAACGGAAACCAGGCTGGATGGCGGAGCGCCCGCCCCGGACGGTTGGTGAGATACCAGACCGCCATCACGAGCCCCACAGTGGCCAGGAAAAACAGCACCGTGTGAAAGAGCGCGGCGGTCGCGGGCGTCTGCTGGAACCATTCGGCGCGCAGCCCGGCGACCACGGTGGTCCAGATCATCACGATAAAAAGGCCGGAGAGCCGCTCCATGAGCATGGCGAGCACGGCAGCGATCTTGCGCTCGGGGTACCAGAACATGACGGCGGCGATCTTCGCCGCGTCCCCGCCCGCCGTGCCGGGGAGAAACAGCGAGGTGAACAAACCGAGGAAATGCAGCCCCGCCGCGTGGGGGAAACCGAGAGGGATGCCGGCGATGCTGAGGCACAGCCACCAGCGCAGCGCGCCGGCCAGCTCGTTCACCCCGCCCGCGAGCCACGCGGGCAGGAGCCAGCCGGGCGCCGGCGGCGTGGGCAACGCGGCGAGCTGGGCGCGAATGCTCGGGTCGCGCGAGATCCACCACAATAGCGCGACGGTGATGCTTACGCGGAGGACGGTCCAACGATTCATGCGTCCGGCTCGAGCCTACGCGACGATTCGTTCACAAAGTCTGCTGCACGCAAGCTGGCGACGAGCAACATGTTCGCGAAGGGCGTACCGCGGCTCATCGGTACGGCCTCGACCGTGAAGCCGAGGCGGCAGAGCGACGATCGCCAGTCTTGCAGAGAGCGGCAATATAGTCTGGAGAGCCGATGGCCGCGGGCCAAGGCCACGAGGTGATCGACCCAGTTGGCGATCCGGAACGGCAGGCCGCCGTCGGCGTCCCCGATCCGCATCAGGAGGCACCCTCCGGGAACCAGTGCGTCCCGTACCCGCACCAGCACATCGGCTTGCGCCGAGTAGTCGATGTAATGCAGCACATCGAGGATGACGACCGTATCGGGCCTGCCGAAGTCGGCGCTGCGGATGTCGCCCAGGACCAGCTCCACCCCCTCGCCGAGTGCCCGTCGGGCGCGGCGCACCTCGCGCGCCATCAACTCGACACCCCGATACGCCAACGGTTTCGGGGCCGGCGGCCAGTGGGCCGGCCAATGGCCGGCGTCGAACAAGGCGCGCGCCTCGAGGAGCCATGACGCCAATAAGCCCTGGCCACAGCCGAGATCGAGAATGCGCGCGTCGTCGGGGATCAGACCCCGCTCCAAGAGTTCGAGAAATACCGGGTCGCTACCGAGCTTGCCGCGAGCGAAGTACCAGGCGAATGGCCCGGCGGACCGGTATGGAGCGGTGGCGGCATCGAGCAGCGCGCGTGTGAATGCAGCGCTCATGCGATCACCGTATACCCGCCGCGCCACCCCGCCGAAGCGTCTCGCTCCCCCGGGACCTCCAGCCCCAGGGGGGTGGGGGCTCAAGGACCTCGGGGCCGGGTGCGGTTCCGGTAGTCGGCGAGCGCCCAGAGCGGGAAATACCGGGTATAGCCGTGGTACTTGAGGTAGAACACCCGCGGGAAACCGGGGGCCGTGAAACCGGGGTCGTGCCACAGGCCGTCGGGGCCCTGGCGGGAGAGAAGGTGGTCGATGCCGCGGCGGACGGCCTCTGATCCGATCTCACCGGCGGCCACGAGCCCGAGTAGCGCCCAGGCGGTCTGGAACGCGGTGCTCGGGTGGGGCGTCCCGCGCTTTTCGGGGCAATAGCTGTCGTTGCCCTCGCCCCAGCCGCCGTCGGGTTGCTGCTGCGCCATGAGCCATGCGACGGCGCGGCGGATGTAGGGCTCTGCCGGATCCTCGCCCGCTATCTCCAGGGCGGCGAGGACCGACCAGGTCCCGTAGAGGTAGTTCGTGCCCCAGCGCCCGAACCAGGAGCCGTCGGCCTCCTGCAGCGCCTGGAGATAGGCCACCGCATGGCGCAACGCGGGGCGGTGGCGCGCATCGCCCGCGAGGGCGAGAAATGCGATGCAGCGGCCCGTCACGTCCTCCGTGGGCGGGTCGAGCAGGGCGCCGTGATCGGCGAAGGGGATGTGGTTGAGGTGGTAATGGGTGTTGTCGGCATCGAAGGAGCCATAGCCGCCGTTCTTCGAGCGCATGCCCCAGATCCACTCGGCCGCGGCATGGATGGACCAGGCGTAGCGCTGGCGATCGGCCAGGCACATGACCCATCCGACCATTGAGGTATCGTCGAGGTCCGGGTAGTACGCGTTGGCATACTGGAACGCCCAGCCTCCGCCCTTGAGGTTGGGGCGGTACTCGCGCCAGTCGCCGGGCTCATCGCCGAGCTGGCGGCCTTTGAGCCAGTCGAGCCCGCGCCGCACGGCGGTCGTCATCTCGCCGCCAGCGGCCGCGATGAGCGCCTGACAGGCGATGGCCGTGTCCCAGACCGGCGAGACGCAAGGCTGACAATAAGTCGAGTCCTCGCGCACCACCAGGAGCTTTTGGATCGCCTCGCGGGCCTCGCGACGATACCAATGGTCGGCGGGATAGCCGAGGAGCGCCAGGCATTCGTACGCGTTGACCATGGCCGGGAAGATCCCGCCGAGCCCGTCGGTGCCGTTCAGCCGCGCCGTAAACCAGCGCTCGGCGCGCCCGATCGCACGCCTGCGGACGAAAGCGGGGATGAGCCGCTCGATAGGGCGGAACACCCGGTCGATGGCGAAGAAGACGCGCCCCAGCCGCGCCTTCGTATGGAAATACCGCTGCTCTTCCTCGGGCGGCGTCACGAACAGCTCCGCGATCCCGATCCCGCGCGGGTTGGCGGCGCGCGGCTTGACGCTGCATAGGATGAAGAGCGGCACCATCACGGTCCGGGACCAGTAGGAGACCTTGCTCAGATGAAAGAAGAACCGGCGCGGGAGGAACATGATCTCGACCGGGATGAAGGGCACGGCGCGCCACGGGACCTGGCCGAAAAGGGCGAGCGTGATGCGCGTGAAGACGTTGCTGCGCGCGGCCCCCCCGCGGGACAGGATGGCCTCGCGGGCACGCGCCATGTGCGGCTCTTCGGGCGCGTCCCCGACCAGCTTCAAGGCATAATACGCCTTGACCGTGCAGCTCATATCGAAGTCCCCACCCTGGAACAAAGACCAGCCGCCGTCCCCGGCCTGGTGCCGGCGCAGGTACACGGCGATGCGGGTCTCGAGGGGCCGGTCGATCTCGTCCATGAAGTGCATCATGAGGATGTACTCGGCCGGGATGGTGCAATCGGCCTCCAGCTCATAGACCCAGTGCCCGCCCGGTTGCTGGTCCTGGAGAAGCGCCTCGGCGGCGCGCGCGACGGCCGCCTCGAGCGCCTCCCACCCGAGCCGGGCGGCCGGCACCGCCATGGGCCCGCTGACCCGAACCGCTGTGTTTGGATCTATCGACATCGCGTCCTCCCCTATCTCGCTTCGCGCTACTCGCCTGCTGACGCTCCCCGGGCGGGCAGCCGATGCACGCCTCTGTTGGTAAGTTTGTCACGAAAGTGATTGATCGGTAAACCCCTGGAGGCGATGTGGGCGGCGAGCCGCAGGAGCCCATCGTGGCGCACCAGGACATTGCCGACGGCAACGGTGGCCCACACGCTCTTGCGGCCGATCTTGACCTCGCGCCCGGTCGTGAAGTCGCGATGGCGGTGGATCTTCCTGAGCGTCAGGATCGCCATGCCGATGGCCCACAGGCAGAACCGTCGTATCCCGGTCTCGCGCGCCGGGATGAGCAGGGTGTAGGCAAGGGCGTCGTCCAGGTGCCCGCGGGCGATCCCGATGAGCTCGAACAGACCCTCGGAAAACCCCGGATGGTCCATCCCGGGTTCGAGGTCTCGAAGCCGCACGCCCTTGCCGAGGAAGAGATCGCGCGGCAGCCAGCAGGCCCCGTGCCGACGGTCCTCCCAGATATCTTTGAGGATGTTGGTCATCTGCAAGCCCTGCCCGAAGGACACGGCGAGCGGCATGAGACGGTCCCGGTGCGCCGCGATGTCCTCGGTGTAGTCGCAGAAAAGCTCGGTCAGCATCTCGCCGACGACCCCGGCGACGAAATAGCAATAGTCGTCCATGGCCGCGAGGTCCGGCAGGCCGTCCAGAGTCTCGCACGTCTGATAGTCGGCCATGCCCTTGGCCATGATGCGCACGCAGCGGGCGAGGGAGCGCCTCTGGTTGGCGTTGAAACCGTGCGTGATGCGAATGACCCTGGGGGTGTTGTGGATCAGATCGCGCTCGGCACCGAGGGCGTCGGGGGCCAACAGCGGGTGGAGGTCCCCCGAGAACCGCTCGGCCGACTCTGTGCCTTCGACGACACGGACGAAGCGCTCGGAGAAGTCGCGCTGCTGTGCCGCCGAAAGCCCCGCGTCGTCCTCGACCGTGTCCGCGATCCGGCACAGGAGATAGGCATTGCCCACGACCTCGCAGAGGCCTGGGGGCAAGACGGGGATGGTCAGGGCGAAGGTGCGGGAGACGCCCTGCAGGATGCGGTCTTGGTACGCTCGGTCTTCCGCCATAGGCGCGGATGCCGGCATCATGGGCGAGAGCAGACCGGGGACGGGGCCAGCGCGCGCGTCACCGTCGTCCGAAGAACGTTTCCAGCCGGTCCAGGGCCTTGGTGAGGTTCTCCATGCTGGTCGCGAAGGACAGCCGTACACAGCCCGGCGCCCCGAAGGCGGTGCCGGGCACGACGGCGACCTCGGATCGCTCCAAGAGACGCTCGGCCAGCCCGATGTCGTCGTCCACGTCCGCCATGCGCTCGATGGCCTCCTGCATATTTGGGAAGCTATAGAAGGTCCCCTGGGCCGGCAGGGCACGCACCCCCTTCATCTCGTTCAGGCGCCGGTGGACGAAGTCGTGCCGGTCTTTGAAGATCCGGCAGCGCTCGCGCACCAGGGACTGGTCCCCGGTGAGCGCGACCTCGGCCGCGACCTGGGCGATCGAGGTCGGATTGGAGGTGCTCTGGGACTGGAGGACGGCCATGGCCTGGATGATGGGTTTCGGCCCCGCCGCGTATCCGATCCGCCAGCCGGTCATGGCGTAGGCCTTGGAGACGCCGTTCAGTACAACGGTGCGGCCGTAGAGCGCGGGACAGGCGTTCAGGATGTCCGCGAACGGCTCTCGGTGCCACAGGATGTGCTCGTACATGTCGTCCGAGGCGATCACCACCTGCGGATGCTGTAAGAGGACCTCGGCGAGGCCCGCCAACTCGGCGCGCGAGTAGTACTCTCCGGTCGGGTTCGACGGGCTATTCAACACCAGGAGGCGGGTCCTGGCGGTGATCGCCCCCGCGAGCTTCGCGGGCGTCATCTTGAAGTGATCGTCTATCCCGGTGTCGATAGCGACCGGCACGGCCCCGGTGAGCGTCACCATGTCCGGGTACGAGGTCCAGTAGGGCGCCGGGATGATGGCCTCGTCGCCCCGATTGAGCAGGGCCATCACCAGGTTGTAAAAACTGTGTTTGCAACCGCACGACACCAGGACCTGGTCCGGGGCGTACTCGAGACCGTTCTCGCGCCAGAGCTTCTCGACCACCGCACGCTTGAGGCTAGGCGTACCCTCGACCGCGGTGTACTTGGTAAAGCCCTCGGCCAAGGCGCGGACGGCCGCCGCCTTGATGTGCTCCGGGGTGTCGAAATCGGGCTCGCCCGCCGCCAGGCTCACGATATCCTTGCCAGCGGCCTTGAGCGCCAAGGCGCGTGCCGCGACGGCGAGGGTCGCGGAAGGTTTGATCGCCAGCGCGCGCTCGGAGATCTGAAGGGCCAATGACTACCTCGCTTCCTCGGTCGGACGGACAGAACGGCGTAATATACTCAAAGTCCTGGGCTGACAGAACCCCGCGGCTCCGGCGCCAGCACCCGGGGGCACCCACAAGGGGTGCGACTCATCCGCGCGGGCAGCGGCCGCGGCTTCGGCGCCACACCCGGGGCGCCCACAAGAGTCAAGGGGCAAAGGTCTCTTGTAGCGTGTTCAGGGTCGAAGCCAGGGTCTTATGATGCACGGCCCCGAGGCGTTTGATCAAATGGGCCTGGTCGAGCGTTCTGATTTGGTCGAGCAAGATCAAACCCTTCTTCCCCCCGAAGGCCACCGGAATTCGGTAGGGCGCCGATCTGGCGCCGGTCGTCATAGGGGCCACGATCGCGGTGCGCAGATGGTCGTGCATCTCGGGCGGTGACACGATGAGGCAGGGGCGGGACTTGCGGATCTCGCTGCCCACGGTGGGATCGAGCGTCGCCAACCAGACTTCGCCACGGATCACCATTGCTGGTGCGTGTCGTCTTCATTACCGAACTCCGGCCAAACGAGCCCATCATCTCCGGCAGCGGCGATCGCCTGGCTGGCCTCGCCCCAACCTTCTCGAATCGCTCCCCGTGGCCTGCGGATCACGATGGCGTGGTCCTCCACCATCATTTCCGCTTGATCCTCGAGCCCTAGCTGGGCCAGCAGTGGTTTCGGGATGATCACGCCTTGCGAGTTACCCATCTTGCGGATTGTGGTCTTCATGAGGTCAACCCCTATCGATGACAGAGCCTGTCGGGCCGTTACAATAATGTTATAACACATCCTGGCATCCTGATCCAGTCGAGGTGCCGAGCGTGCGGCGTCCCCCACCCTGACCCTCCCCGCTACCCAGGGGAGGGAACCGGAAACTCCGTCCCCCGTCCGCGCTGTTTGCGGACGAGGGGCTCACGACTTCATGCCCTGGGCCGGTCGTGCCCATTACGCCGCCTCGAAGGCCGGGGTGGTCATGTTGATGAAGACGACGACTTTTGACTCGCATTAGGTCACCGGCACGACCATCTATACCAGCCACGGTTATAAAGCGCTTCCTTAAGATCCCCCCTCCGGGAAACAGGGTTAGGGTGAGGGGATCAAAAAGGGCGGTTTATGGCCGTGTGTCGGATACACTCCTGACATGAAAGGGAACCTGAACAGAAATCGACGGAGATAAGAGTGCAACGTAGGGTCCGTTTCCATTGCGAGCCTTCATTCCAGTTCGGAAGACACACGCGTCGCGTCTCGTCACCTCCCCTCCACCCCGGTCCGGGGAGAGACCTGGGACACAGAACTCGCCTCAAGAATTCGAGCCCATTGCGGATAAGGCCGGGGTAGGCCACCATCCATGCAGGCGCCCCACGACTCCGCCGAGCCATCGCGTCGTAGCCGGCGAACCGGCGTCGGAACGCGGGGTCACTCGCTAGATCTCAGGAAGCTACGAACACGCGGCTTGGACTTGGTATTATCTCGATGATTTCTGCAACGCTTCGATGAGCCATATTTACGAGGGCCACGTTATGGGTGGGTAACCGTCATAACAGATAGCAGGTCCTGAAAAAGGCAAACCATCCGAAAGGATGGGACGCAAAGCTACTGGCCTACGTCCCGATCACGAGGGATAGGGTCGCAGAGTCTCCAGGCGATAACGGTGCCTCCCGGGTGCTGAGCGAATCGCTGGGCACGTACATTTTGGAGGTACTCATGTCAACTCGTCGTATATCTCTCGACCTCACCAGAAGCCTGGCTTCACTGGTGATGTTGGCGAATCTGTTTTTCTTCTGTTCGTCTTACGCCCAAGCCGGCCAAGTGACCTTGGCCTGGGACGCCAGCACCAGCTCCGGAGTGGCCGGCTATGAGATTAATTATGGGCCAACCAGCGGTAGCTATGTCACCCAGGTCGATGTCGGTAATCAGACCAGCCACACCGTAACCGGCCTGAACGATGGAGCGACCTACTACTTCGCCGCCAAGGCCTACAATAGTGGCAAGACGACCTTTAGCGGGTTCTCGAACGAGGTCAGCACGACCACCGCCTCGGCCCCCACCGCTAGCTTCACCGCCAATCCCACCTCGGGCACGGCGCCACTGACGGTCACCTTCACCGACAACTCGACCGGCAATATCACCACCTGGTCGTGGAACTTCGGCGATGGCACGACCAGCGCCGCCAAGAACGCGGCAAAAACCTACACCAACCCCGGCAGCTACACAGTTGGGCTCACCGTGACGGGCCCCGCGGGCACCAACACCGCCACCAGGACCATCTCGGTGGCGACCGCGGCACCGGTGGCGAATTTCACCGCCACGCCCATCTCCGGTAGCGCCCCCTTGGCCGTGACCTTCACCAATGGCTCCTCCGGCACCGTGAGCGGCTACTCCTGGAGCTTCGGGGATGGGGGCACGAGTACGGCGCCAAATCCCGCGTACACCTATACCAAGGCGGGAACCTATTCCGTCAGCCTGACGGCCACAGGGCCTGGCGGGACGAATACAAAGACCCAAAACGGCTACATAACGGTTTCCTCAGGGCTAGTGGGCGCCTACAACTTCGAAGAAGCCAGCGGAACTACCGTGGTAGATGCATCCGGTATGGGGAACAAAGGAACCATCCGCGGCGCCGCCCGAATCACCCAGGGACGTTTCGGCAATGCCCTCTCCTTCGACGGGGTCGACGATTGGGTCACCGTCAACGACTCGGCGTCGCTGGACCTCACCACCGGCGTGACGCTCGAGGCCTGGGTCTATCCCATCGTCGACATGACCCAGTGGGCAACAGTGATCCTGAAAGAGCAGTCGGGCGGAGCCTTGTACGAGCTCTACGCCAACAGCGACCAAAGCCAACCCCTGACCTCGGTCACAGTGGGGCGCCGATATCGCGTGCTTTCCGGCGGGCCCTGGCTGTTGACCAATCAATGGACACATCTCGCGGCTACCTACGACGGCACCATCCAGCGCCTCTACGTCAATGGCATTCAGGTCGCGCAACGGCCACAAACCGGACCGATCCAGGTGTCGAGCAATCCGCTTCGCCTGGGCGGAAACAGTGTCTGGGGCGACTTTTTCAAGGGCCGCATCGATGAAGTCCGCGTCTACCAGCGAGCGCTGAGCGCGGCGGAGATCAACGCTGATCTGAACAGCGCGATCGCGACTTCCACGCCACCAGTCTTCTTAGTTGGCCACCAGGCGGTTGCCCCGGTGCCGGACTCGAACCCCCAAGGCACCGCGCAAGCCTTCCAAGCGCAGGCGGCGGTGACGGGTTGGGTCACCAATCTCTCGGTCTACGTTGATACCGGCTCCACCGCGACCGGCCTCATTGCCGGAATCTATTCCGATAACAGTGGGCATCCCGGCAGCCAGCTCGCACAAGGCACACTGAACTCACCAGCGAGCGGAGGGTGGAACAAGGTCCCGCTTCCCCCGGTTCGGACCACAGCCGGTACCAAATACTGGATCGCCATCCTGAGCCCGACTGGTGTGGTCAAGTTCCGCAACCAAGGCGGATTTACCGGCGGGCTCTCTGAGACCAGCGCTCAGAAAACGCTCACGACGTTGCCGGGTACGTGGACGAGCGGTGCCCAGGTACTGGAAGGTCCGCTATCGGCGTATGGCGCCGGATACCCATGAGTGCCGCGGACCTCATATCAGTCCACATGTCAGTTCCTCAATAGAGGAGATCCTGACTGAGTTGTAAAGGCACAGGGCCGGGTAGCAATACCCGGCCCTTTCTTTAGCCGATATTGACTGACACGCCGACTGTTCTGAGCATACACGGGAAAGGCGGCCCTGCCGCTCGACCCGCATTGCCGGTCGATCTCGGCGAAGCGCACGCGACCTATCCATCGTGTTCCGGTCGAATCGCAGGTATATAGTGCTGTCACATCGTGTGCATAATCCGGCAGCTGACACGACACTTGGTCTACACTACAGCCAGTTTGAAACTCAACCCCGAGTGTTTATGCGCCTTCTCGAAGTGTAAATCCCGAAAACTCGGGATATCGTGAGATGGGTTGAGAAAGTTGGGCCACCATTGCCCACGCCAACGGTTCCAAGGATAATTATGAGTGGTCGACAAACGTTGAGACTTTCCCCCTCAAGAGATTTGGTCAAAGGCCGATTCTCATCTAGTACAGAATGCCCGGGCTGAAACACCAGTCGCATAGCTCGTACTCCTTCGACCGCCAGGTCGAAACGAACGGGTTGCGCGCTCTGTTTGTCTATCGCTATGCCGGCCTTCTCATACTACCTGCCATATCTTTGGTCGTTTTCTTATGAACACACGTCACGCAGTACTGAATACTCTCGTTGTACTCGACCTTCTTATATTTGTACCAGCTTTTGCTAGCGCGGCAACCTATCTCGTTGCTCCAAGCGGTTCAGACTCTAACCCAGGGACGCAAGCGGCTCCCTTCGCCACGCTCCAGAAAGCGCACGATGTGGCGGTCGCAGGCGATACCATTTACATGCGAGGGGGCACATACAATGTATCTTCCCAGCAAACCTTTACCCGCGATGGCAGTAGCGGCAATCATATCAAGGTGTTCAATTATCCCGGTGAAGTTCCCATTCTTAATGCATCTGGAATCACAACGACTGACACCTGGGTGATTCGGTTCAACGGCGCCTCCTGGTGGCATATCAAAGGCCTTGAGATAAAAAACAATCCGAAGGGTGGTGGGATTACTCTCAGCACTACGCCGGGTAACAATAATAATATTATCGAGAATAACAATTTTCACCATAACGGAAATAACTCGCAGTGGGCAGCTACGGGGCTTTCCGTGTATGGCAGTTCGGGCAATAATCTCATTCTCAATAACGACTCCCATCATAATAAAGACATCGACAACGGAGATGCAGACGGCATTGTGGTATTTACGAGCGGAACTGGAAATATCGTGCGCGGCAACCGCGCATGGAATAACTCCGACGATGGCATAGATCTTTGGAATGCCTCACCGGTCATCGTGGAGAATAACTGGTCTTGGAACAACGGTAAAGATGACGCAGGGAATCCACTCGGCAATGGCAATGGCTTTAAACTCGGCGGATCAGGTGCAGGGGACGGCGGTCATACACTAAAAAACAATCTAACATGGAATAACCGAGCCGGCGGGTACGATCAAAACTCGGCGGATAATCCTATCAAGTTTTATAATAATACTGCTTGGAATAACTCTAGCGGTAATTTCCTGATGCACAATGGAGCGCATATCTACAAGAACAACTTATCGTTCGGAACTCTCGGCAGTACATCAGGATCAGCCACTTACAACTCTTGGAATAATCCCCCCGCCGTCACGGTCGACAATTCAGATTTCTCTTCCCTCGACGACACTTGCACGCGCGGACCGAGACAAGCGGACGGCTCCTTGCCGAACTGTGGTTTCCTGCGTCTTGCCGCGGCAAGCGATGTTATCGACAAGGGTGTGGATGTAGGCATCGCCTACTCCGGAAGCGCCCCTGATCTCGGAGCGTATGAGTATGGTGGTAGTGTTCCACCTCCACCTCCACCTTCCTGCGCGCAGACCCCGCTGGCTGTTTCTTCGGCAGCGTCTGATGGGGGCTTTACGTATATGATCCTGGGAAGATTCGGCACTTTCGCAGACAACAGCAACAGCCCGTTCCAGTCCACCCTTCGCTTGTTTGAGAACGGAGTGCAAATGGGACCCGCACACGCTCTTCACGTAGATATCCGTAACCTCGGAGCTGGACGCTTCAGCCACTGGAGTCAGACGGACGGCACAGGGGAGACGCTTCGGTTATCCGCTTCCAACAACTCCGATCCTCGGACGAATGGGAAGAGTTATACGTATTGTGCGCCTGCGAGTTCAGTTGCCGACACCACACCGCCTACCGTACCCACCGGACTCACCGCCGTCGCTTCCGCCTCCCAAGTATCCCTCGCATGGAACGCATCAACTGATGCCGTCGGCGTCACCGGTTACCGCGTGTACCGCAATGGTACGCAAATCGCTGCTCCTGCTTCCAATTCATATATTGACGGCAATCTCGTTCCCGGCACCTATAGTTACACCGTCGCCGCTGTCGATGCCGCAGGCAACGTGTCCGCGCAATCGGGAATCGTGAGCGCAACGATCGCGAGCCCGCTTCTTCCCCCTAGTCGTCTTCGACTCGACATGCCGTCACCCGTATCCTTCGACGTGACAAGAGAGGAAGAGCCGTACAGATTTGTCTCAATACTAACGGTATCCCCGTTTCCGTCACCGGTCCAGTTTGAGAAAACAGTGACCGGCTACTTCAGCCTTGCCACCAACCAAGAACTCAATGCCTTCCAAAGGGGTGTGACGCCCCTCTAGATGTGTTACATGAAGGCTAAGGCTCAGCGTCATCCGAACAGTTATTTCACGTGGAGGTGACAAATCCTCGGCGTTGTCCGAACACTCATAGTTTGCGTTGGAAAGGTTTGTGGGGGCGATGGTAGGGTAGCTCGGTCAACAAGGGTTGGTAATCGGGATCGCGCCGGCGCAGTGCGTAGAAAGGGGATCTCCTGGTGGATAAGGTTGGCCTCGCAGCGCACCAGTCGGTGGCGCCAGTGGTCGCCAACCGGGAAGGGTCTGCCGAGTAGATGAGCGTTCCCGTTATCGTCGCTGCAATGCACGAAAATCATGGTCCCTTTGAGCGGGGCATCAAGGTTGAGTTCGAAGCGTCTGCGAAACGGACGGCGACTTGGGGCGCCCTCTCGCCGCAAGGCGGTCTTGGGGCGGTAGGCGGCGATATACCGCCCGGAGACGGCCATCAGGCTTTCGCCATCGGGGCGCTGGTGGTGTCGCCAGACCTTGCTCTACCAAAGGGCGTTAAAACCTGCAATGACGTTCTGGAACCCAGGCTCGCGCGGCGGGGCGAACACCGGGATGACCTGTAGGGCCAGACACAGGCGGCCGATCCGCCCGACCGTGTCGGAAACCCGATGCGCGCCCACTGGAAGATCGTAGCGTTGTCGAACAGCGCCTAGGGTGGGCAGCCCCTCGCGTCGCCAGCGCTCCCGCAGCTTGGAGCGTGGGCTGTGCGCCATGCAAGCTCGTGGCGGTAAGCACAGAGACGAGCGGCCCCTGAGCGATCTTCAAGTCCTCGATGAAGTCAAAGCTGTCGAGCTCCACCTGCCCGCGGGCGAGATCGGGCCGATACCAGCCCTTGGGGGCGCTCTGCGGCGCTGCCGGTGTACTCCTCCATCGAGTGCTCCATGACGTGCAAGCACCCGGTGAGGGGCCGCCGTACTGTTCACGCGTTCTACGATTGCTGAGTACCTCACCGTCCTACAGTAATTTATCAGGCGGGCGGTGTCTACTTTAACATTGGCATAGAGCGGGAAGACCTCGCTATCTCTGCCTTGTGGGCCCATCCACGTCTTCCTTCGGCCTAATGAACCGCCGCTCTTCCCCTGACGTCTGGCCATTGCACGGCGTGCTATACCCATGGAACCATTGGACGGGTCTTTTTGAGACGTACGCCACAAAACGGCGGCCTGGGTATTGTGAACCTCTTCGACCTTCGTAACACTTCGAGCCAAGAATAACTCGAAGCACACTGTGCTTATAGAGAAGCAACACAGATTAAAAGGAATAGGCCAGTCGTGACCATGTTCCAGGTTTCTACCCGGAACGCATCAACGGCTTTGCGACATCTTTCGGAACAATTGGGGTGTTCCGTATGCCCGCTCGTCCGCAGGTTGATCCACACGGCTTCGGGCTTCCCTGTGGCCTCGGGTGGCGATGATGAGTCGGGGTGGCGATGATGAGTCGGAGTGGCGTGCGTATGCGCCACTCACGGTGGCCTGGCGGCATCGGATCACGGCGTTCGTAGCCGGTCGCGCGATCGAGCTCGTTTCACCGCTGCCAAACATTAACGACGTTCTACAATCGAGGTATACGAATTATGAGCAACGTTGCATTATATCCCCTTCCTCTCGTTGCCCCGATCTTTGCCTGCATAGAGGAGGCTCGCGTGCGTCTTCTTGGCGAGCGCAACTATCGGGAACACAGGCTGAGCGACCAAGGCTCGGCAAGCGAGCATACGGGATCACATAATTTGTTCCGGCCATCTCTTATCAACATGCTTATAAACACAAGTTGGGAGAAGTTACGTACTTTTGTTGTACTCAGCCTTTTTGTATTCCCGCCAACTTTAGTTAATGCGACAACATACTATGTCGCACCGAACGGGTCAAACACGAGCACCGGGACCCAAGCGCAGCCTTTCGCTACTCTCCAGAGAGCACACGATATCGCTGTTGCGGGAGACACGATCTATATGCGCGGGGGGGCATACAACATATCCTCGCAGCAGACGCTGACTCGTGACGGGACCAGCGGTAATCCTATCAAGGTGTTCGCCTATCCTGGCGAAGTTCCCATCCTCAATGCGACTTCCATAACAGCCATTACGACCTGGGTGATTCGGATGAACGCTGCGAACTGGTGGCACATTAAAGGATTGGAGATCAAGAATAATCCGCAAGGTGGCGCTATCTCCATAACAAGTGGCTCGCACAATAACATTATCGAAAATAACAACGTGCACCACAACGGTGCTTTATCGGCATGGGCAGCTACGGGAATTTCGGTGTATGAGAATGCCGCGAACAATCTCATTCTCAACAACGATTCGCACCATAATAGGGACATAGACAACGGTGATGCTGACGGCATAGGTGTGTCATCTAATGGGACAGGTAACGTGCTTCGGGGTAACCGTGTGTGGCGCAATTCTGACGATGGTATTGACATGTGGAACGGAGCACCAACCTTGATCGACGGAAATTGGGCTTGGGAAAACGGCTATGACGATAACTTACAGCCTCTCGGAAATGGGAACGGGTTTAAACTAGGCGGTCAGCACGCGGGGAAGACCTCGGGCGGTCACACGGTGAAAAACAACCTCGCCTGGAAGAACCGCACGTCTGGGTTTAACGAAAATGGCGCGCAGCATTCTGTGATTCTTTACAACAACACCGGTTGGGATAACAGATCGAGTAACTACTTCTTCCGGACTCAGCCCAACACGTTCCGCAATAACATCTCTTTCGGTTTCCTCGGTTCGATATCCGGGTCAGACACATTTAACTCCTGGACGCTAGGAGTCACCGTGTCCGCGGCCGACTTCTCGTCACTCGATGACACCGTTGCACGGGGTCCTCGCAATGCTGATGGATCATTACCATCGAGCAATTTGCTCAGACTCGTTACCGGCAGCGATCTTATTGACAGGGGTGTGAATGTCGGCATCGCCTACTCGGGAAGCGCCCCTGATCTCGGAGCGTATGAGTATGGTGGTAGTGCTCGACCTCCACCTCCACCGCCTTCTTCTTCCTGCACCCAGACCCCGCTCACTGTTTCGTCGGCATCTTCTGATGGGGGCTTTTCATATCGGGTCATCGTAGGACCATTCGGCACTCCCGCGGACAACCTCAACAATCCGACCCAATCGAGTCTGCGCTTTTTTGAGAATGGCGTGGAAATGGGACCCGCACACTCTCTTCACTCCGACATCCGTAACCTCGGAGTTGGACGCTTCAGCCACTGGAGTCAGACGGACGGCACAGGGCAGCGGCTTCGGTTATCCGCCTCCAACAACTCCGATCCGCGGACGAATGGGAGGAGCTACACATATTGTGTGCCTGTGCCTTAGACGGAGTAACGGGTGACGCCGATGTCATCGCGGCAGCGTATCGTATCGAGGCGCAGGAAATCCCAAAACGGCGGCCGCTTCGCTAGGGTGATGCGAGAAGGAGGCTGGGCGATCATCTGTTCTGTAGTTCTCCGCCTAGGGTATAGGCCAGGAGGACGCAGAGGAGGTAGATTTGATTGGCCAGAGGTGCGGGTAGGGACATAGCAGAGTTGATTGTCGGATTTCACCTCAGCGAAGATGCTTGCCTGGCTACCCCGTCCCGTTGTGGAAGGCCAGCACCTTGCGGGCACTTAAGGGTTTTTGTTGGTCAGCATGACCTTGAAGTGGGGGCGGGGACCCCGGGGCCCCGGCCAAACAAGGACAAGGGGGGGAAGCAGACAAAAGGGGATGGAACCAAAATGAAAGGGGAGACACCAAAAGACACAAAAAAGGATTTAAAAA
>JBQTJM010000056.1:0-5612 GCA_052387115.1 Gammaproteobacteria bacterium
CCGCCCACTTGTAGGTGTAGCGCCAGAGCGTGTAGAAGCGGGTTGGGGAGTCGACGCCCGTAAGGCTGTGCTTTCCGCCGTTTCCACCTACCTCCTTCGAGAGTCTTACCATGATGCTCTCGAGCACCGCGGTCTCGACCTCGGTCAAGAAGCGCTCGGCTGGGACTTCTTCACCGCTGGCGAACTCGACTCTTGCAAAGCGCGTGAACGCCCGGAGTCCGGCGCCGACGCACGCGATGACCAAGTCAGCGCCCGAGATGCCCAGGTCCCAGAGCGTCGCGACGCGCTCCCTGACGATGGCTCCGAGCTCTGGACGCACCTGGTCCTCGTAGCGTCCCGTCGCTGTTTCCGAGCGCTTGCGAGCAACGAGAAAGATGCTTGAGGTGAGGGCGGCAGTCTCCATCGCCACCATACGAGACTTCATCTCGGTATCCAGTGGCCAGGCCTCCGTCACGACAAAACCGGATTTCCTGAGCGCGTCCACAAGCGTCGCCCAGCCGAGGGTTGTCTTGTGGGCGTAGACCACGACCAACGGGCCGCCAGGTTTGAGGACGCGATGCGCCTCCTGGAAGGACTGGGCCATCATCTCTTCGTAGGCCCGGCGCGCCTTGTCCTTCGAGCCGCCGTGCCTGACGGGGTCTGCCACAGCCTCCGCCTTCTTCGGCGTCCCCTCCGAGGCGAAGTGTTCGGGATAGAGGTGGCCGATCGTGCGGCGGAGCCAGACGTAGAAGAAGTCGGAAAGAATAGCGTAGCCGACGTTGTCGTAGTACGGCGGATCGGTGATTACGGCGTCCAAGGATCCGTCGGGCCAAGGGATCGCAGTTGCCGATCCGCGGGCAACGACCGCAGGCTTGCCCGACCCCGCTTGTGCCTCTACCACCCCGACGATCCAGTCGAGAGCGCCCTGCGGCGATCCTGACGCGTCGCCAAACGGCGCGAGCTCGGTGAAATCCCACACCATGGGAAGGGCCTGTCGCCCGAACGTGTTTCCGATTATCTCTCGCGTGTTATGCCAGTGGCAAAGCGAAGAGTTGTAGTCAGCTTGACGGTCCACCAGCACAGCCAAATACGTTACTACTCCCTTCGTTCGGTCGGCATGGTAGCCCAGCCGATGCATCTCTGCTTCCGCCTCCTTGACCGCGGCGGCGAACGACAGGAGGCAGAGCATCTGCCGCGGCGTGAAGACCGCATCCCAGGTCTTCAATCCATAGAGGACGCAGAACAAGGCGTTCTTCGCATCGTTGACAATCGGCTCTCGGGGTATCGTGAGCCCGCTCCGCTCGCACAGAGCGTCGATGCGCCGTGGGATTTCATCATCTGGTGGCACGGGCATCTTGCCTGTGCTCTCCAACAGGCTGGAAGCCTGTTCCACTGAGAGGTAGACCTTCCCCTTCTCTCCAGGTCGAGTGCAGACGATCGCCAGCGGCTGCTGGGCCATCCGTCCCGCGCAACCCTCGGCCTTCACGTACGCGCTGTCCGCGACGGTCCTGCAGAAGGCGCAGGTCGCGTTGCCGCCCTTGGAGAAGCCCGCGGGGTCGAAGCCGAGGACTTGTTCGGGAGACAGGCTGGAAGCCTGTCCCACCCTCTCCACGACCTCGAAGCGCACCTGCTTCTTGCCACTCGGGGCAATCATCTTCAGGGCCACGAAGCGGTCTTTCTTCTTGCAAAGCCAGGTCTGCCGCACCAGAGGAACCGTCGCCCCGCAAGCCGGGTTCTTGCAACGGACGGTGCGCGTCCAAAGATAGGCGACCGGCACGAGGTAGCCGTCCTTCTGCACAGGCTGGAAGCCTGTGCCACCAGCTGCAGGGATGGGATCTGGTAGCACAGGCATCTTGCCTGTGGGATCTGGTGGCACAGGCATCTTGCCTGTGCATTCATACAAACCATCCCAGTCTTCTGGAGCAGCACTGAAACCCTTCTTGACCGGGTTGTTTCTGATGTAATTCCACTTTTCTAGAAACTCGGCTTCATCCCTGACGATGCGGTCAAAGGTCTCATCCTGCCAGACCGGACCGGTGCGCTGCAAAAGCTGGTTGATCTGATTGGCTGTGAAGGACTTGATTGAATGAAGAATCCTGGAAAGGGACCACCAGCTTCCCGGCGCCACTTCGGATGGCTGAAGGAGCAGATGTACGTGGTCCGGCATAACAACAGCAGACCACAAGGTATATCGCTGGCCAGCGAAATGCCTACATGCATCCAACACCATCTTTCTTGCTGGAGCGGGCAACTCAACACCCTTTGTGCGGAACGTAACAAAATAAGTTGATCCACCCATCTGCCAGTGAGGGAGATTCCTTCTTGTAATAAAAAGGTCCTTCTGCACAGGCTGGAAGCCTGTGCCACCTGTGCTGTGATCCTTCTTCCCCTTGAAGGCGGGGTCGGGAACGAGCGGGTAGAGGTCGCCGATCTCCTTCTTCACCCGGTGAAGCACCCAATTGCCCCAGTGCCGCACCTCCTCGGCAAGCCCAGCCCACGTGCCGTCCTTGGCGCACCCCTTCGCCGTGCGATCGGCTTTGCCATAGTTCTGCGGGTAGACGAGGGTGCAGAGCTCGATGATGTGGGCCACGGGGTTCAGGTCTAGAGCGTAGGCCTCGCATCCGAGGCGGAGGGCTTCGAGCGGGATAGCCCCGCCGCCCGCGAACATGTCGAGGACCTTGGGCCGCGGGGCGCGCCCTTCGAGGATGTCCTCGACGGTGACGGATTTCCCGGTTTCGCGTGTGAGCCGATCGGCGTCAGCTTCAAGGATGTGCTTCTGTGCTTCGGCGATTGCTGCGGGAACACCAGGATACTTGCAGAGTCGCTCGACGAACTGGGCAGCGGCTCCGCGGCCAAGGCCCTTGGCTGTGCCCTCCTTGCGCCGCATCGCCGTGTCGGGGTCCTCCGGGGGGTTCTTGAGATTCACCTCGGGAATGAAGCGCGAGGCCGGCACGAGTGCGCCGTAGACAGCCGCGCGACAGGCGACGAGCGGTCGCCGCGCCCACCAGAGATGGAGCGTCGATGGATGTCCATGTCGAACCGACTTCTCCCGCGCTGCTTCCCCGCTGATCGCCTGGATGGGGAGGTAGTCCTCGATCAGTCGCTTGTCGTTGTCGGTCACGGACGCGCCTCCCTCTGGGTCCGCGCCGCGTTCTCGATCGCATCGGCAGGGATATCGAAATACCGAGCCGCGACCACTTCACGCTTGGCGTGATCGAGGTGCTTCACGGGGTTGCGGATCCGGAGAGGCTCCGATTCGGGCTTGCCGAGCGGATCCCAGACGACGTAGAGCCAAAAGGTGTCGCCAAGCTGGGTGGCCTTGTACCACTCGTTCGTCGTCAATCGGATGGGCTGACCGCACGTGCGCCCCTTTGCCTCGATGCGGCGGATACCTTCCACCGGATCACGGTAGCCCGTCTGCGAGTCGGCGGGGCCCAGGCTTCGGACGTCGAATCCGATCCTGAGATGTCCCACGCGCTCGCACTCCCAGCCGCGAGTCGTCTCGTATGCGACGATGATGTCCTCAGCGGCCTTCTCGGATCGGCGGCGGATCTCCGGGTCGATGTCTTCGGGCAACTGACCGAGCGGGAGTCGGGCCGCCATCGCCGCCGGAAGGACGAGGGCAGTCGCCACGTGCCGCACGGGGCCGTGCTTCGCGAGTGTGAGACGCGAGAGCCCCTCCAGGCGCTCGCGCCTGGTGCGTTCCAAGTCGGCGAGGTCGTTCTCGGCGCGCTGACGCGCGAGGCGATCTCGGGCGAGGTCGCTTCGCGAGAGCGGAGAGACATGACGCGGTCCTGGGCCGCGCGGATCCGCGTGTTGAAGGACCGTTCGAGGTACTCGCGGCAGACCTCGACGAAGTGACGCCTCTCCTCCTGGCACTTGGTCCGCAGCTCCATCTGGTACGTGCTCTTGAGGAAGTCCGAAGCCGGCGTCGAATCAATGGCCTCAAGGCTCTCCGGCGGGGCAGGTTGGGCCGGCAAGTCGAGGAGACAGTCAGCCGGCACGATGGAAAACCGATCCAGCGAACCAGCAGGTGCCGCAAGATCCTCGCGCACGGCTGCGAGCTCGCCGTGCAGTGTCTGGGGCTCGCCCTTCGTGTTCTGTCCGCGGATCGCCAGCTCGAAGAAGTGGAGCCGGCAGGGAGCGTCGCTGACGGGGTCGATAAATACGGCCACGCCGCCGGCCAAGCCGCTCAGCAGCTCGTTGAGCCGCTCGTCGACCGCCGCGTAGAGGGGATGACCCGGGCCGACGAGCACGGCGTCGAGGTGCTGATCGAGGTCGAGGTGCTCCTTGTGGAACGTGATCTTCCGGTACACCGGCTCGGGCTTGCCGAGCCTCCGGACGGAGACCAGCCGGTCGGACCGAAGATCGGCGAGGACGTGCTCGACCCGCCACAGGCCGTCCGCGCGCGGCTCGAACTTGAGCCCGACCTCGCGGCACGCGGAGAGGAAGTGCTGCTCGACGTAACGGGGCATCAACCGCCGCTCCTCCACTTCGGCATTCGTCCGCTGGAAGGCCGAGAAGTCCACGTTCGCCTTCGCGAGCGCGATCCCGGTCGCCTGCTCGTACTGCTGGAGGCGGGCGGGGTCGATCTTCGCGATCCGGTCCAGGTACTCCTCCAGCCGCCTCGGGTCGTGCGCCGCTTCTCGGAGCATGTCGGGGAGGTTCACGTCGTTGAGCGAGAGGACCTCACCGATGACGTCGAACACCCGGTCGGCGAGCACGGCGCGCATCTGGTCCAGCTTCTCCAGGAGGCGCGCGAGGATTCGCCCTTCGATGACGGGTTGCCCCTCCTCGGAGTCGCTCGCTACGAAGTTGAAGGCGTAGCAATCTCGCTCCTGGCCGATGCGGTGAATTCGCCCCAGCCGCTGCTCCAGGCGCGTGGGGTTCCAGGGCATGTCGTAGTTGATCATCAGCCGGCAGAACTGGAGGTTGATGCCCTCGCCGGCGGCCTCCGTGGCGACGCAGATCTGGCGGTTGGTGCGGAACTCCTCCTGGGCCCGCTTGCGCTCGTGCGGGTTCATGCCGCCGTGGATCTCACGGGTCGAGTAGCCCCACCGCTCCAGGTGCTCGAGAAGATAGGTCAGGGTGTCGCGATGCTCGGTGAAGATGAGGAGCTTGCCCCGGCCGTCGGCGATCTCGTGGAACTCGGCCCTGGCAAGGCACTCGAGGAGAGCGGCGAGCTTCGAGTCCGCTGCGTTATCGCGAACGCGTCGAGCTTGTGCGGACAGCTCCTGGAGGGCCGCGATCTCGGCGCGGAGCTGGTCGAGCTCGACGGCCTCGGTGAATTCATCGACCAAGCGGTCGCGCGCAGCCTCATCGAGGGTCCTCTTCTTGCTCAGCATCCGCGAGACGCCCCTGAAGTTGTGCGAGACGCCGCGCCCGCTGCGCGGGCGGGAAATCCTCCAGCTCCTTCAGGAGATCTTGCTGGCGTTCGAGGCGCCTTCGGATCGATTCGGAAATGGCCCGTGTAGAGCTGGCGAGACGCCGTTGGAAAACCGTCCTGGCGAGGGCCACGCTCTGCTTCTTGCGGCCGCTCGCCTGCGGCAGGAACTCGTTGATGTAGGCCGTGACCGCCTTGTAGAGATCGTACTCTTCCCGGTTGAGGCGGAACGTCATCGTGTGGGCGTGGC
>JBQTJM010000057.1:0-13822 GCA_052387115.1 Gammaproteobacteria bacterium
AGCCCCCGTAGCTCGCCCAGGGCGACGGTGAGCATCGGGAGGCCCGGGGACTCCAGGGGTGTGAGCTCGTCCATCAAGCTGTCGTAGCGCTCGATGGCCGCACCGTGCGAGCCGGCCCAGCGCTCGACCACGGTCTTGGGAACCAGTGTCTTGAACGATTCCGGACCCGCATCGGTCGTGAGCGCGGCGGCGGTGAGCGCCGCGCCCAAGGCCCCCAGCTCATCCTCCAGGTTGATGCGCGCCCGCTCCTGCCAGAAATCCGCCGCCCCCTGCCCGATCCGCTCGCGCAAAGAGTCGATGCACAGGCGCCGCTCGATCTCGAAGTTTACCCCGCCGGCCACGGCCAGATCGATCCCCGCTCGCTCCGCCAGCTCGCCGAGATCGAGCGCGCAGATGAGGCGCCTGAGCCCGGCCAGGCGCGCGGCCAGGCCCTCGCCCACGCCTTCGTGACGGAACCACTCGGCATCGCGCCCGGCATCGATCCGGGCGCCGTTCGAGGCCGGTGCCGCGGCCAGGAGACCGGGCAGGACCGCGCCCAAGGCCTCGACGGCCGGTAGGAACCGTGACACCAGATCGGTGATCTCGAAGGGCTCCGGGGAGCGCTGCAGCAGCCAACGCGTGCCGCGCTCGATGAGGGTCTGGGTCTCGCGCACCACGATGACCCGCGCCGCCCGCGAGACCCGCGCCTCGGTCTGGTCCAGCTCGTCCCAGAGTCCCCGCACCTGGAAGATGTCGCGGGCCGCCATGTAGGCCTTGGCGATGGCCGGCAGCGGCATCCCGGTCAGCTCGCGCATCCGCTGACCGAAGGTGCTCCCCACCCGGTTGACCATGCTGTTGGTGGCGACCGTGGCGATGATCTCGCGGCACAGGCGATGGCCCAGGATCTCCTTCTGGAAGCGCTTTCGCAGGGGCTCGGGGAAATACCTCCCCAGCACCCCGATGAGGTAGGGGTCATCGGGCATGTCGGAGCGGAGGACCTCGGCATACAGGTCCATCTTGGCATAGGCCGACAGCACCGACAGCTCGGGGCGGGTGAGGCTACGGCCGGCCGATTGCCGTTCCGCTAGCTCTGCATCCGCGGGCAGGAACTCCAAGGCGCGCTCCAGCAGCCCCTTCTGTTCCAGCTCCGTCATGAGCCGCCTGTACCACCCGAGGTGGCGTTCCGCATCGAGCTCCGCGACGGTCAGCGCGCGCGCCAGCCGGTAGCTGTCCTGGACCACGAGCGCGCCCACCTCGGCGGTCATCTCTGCGATCAAGACATCGCGCTGTTTGCCCGTCAGATCCCCCTCTGCCACCGCGGCGTTCAGCAAGATCTTGATGTTGACCTCGTGATCGGAGCAGTTCACGCCCCCGCAGTTATCGATGGAGTCGGTGTTGATGCGGCCACCGGCGAGGGCGTACTCGATACGCCCGCGCTGCGTCAGCCCGAGGTTGCCGCCTTCCCCCACCGCCTTGCAGCGCAGATCCCGGCCATCGATCCGGATGCCATCGTTGGTGCGATCGCCGGCCTCGGCGTGCGACTCGCCGGCCGACTTGACGAAGGTCCCGATGCCACCGTTCCAGAGGAGATCCACCGGCGCCTTGAGCAGCGCGCGGATGAGGTCCGAGGGCAGGAGGCTCTTGTTTTCGATCCCGAGCACCGCCCGGGCCTCGGCCGAGATCGGGATGGACTTGGCGCTGCGCGGCCACGTTCCGCCGCCCGCCGAGATCACCGCCGGATCGTAGTCGGCCCAGGTGCAGGCGGGCCGCTCGAACAGGCGCTGGCGCTCGGCGAAGCTGGCCTCGGGATCGGGATTCGGATCGAGGAAGATGTGCTGGTGATTGAAGGCCCCGACGAGCTGGATGTGCCGCGACAGCAGCATCCCGTTGCCGAACACGTCACCGCCCATGTCGCCGATCCCGACCACCGTGAAGGGCTCTCGCTCGGTATCCACTCCGAGGTCCGCGAAGTGGTGTTTCACCGCCTCGAAGGCGCCTCGGGCGGTGATTCCCATCTTCTTGTGGTCGTAGCCGGCCGAGCCCCCGGAGGCGAAGGCGTCCCCGAGCCAGAACCCGTGTTCGAGCGCGAGCGCGTTGGCGATGTCGGAGAACGTAGCGGTACCCTTGTCGGCGGCGACCACGAGATAAGGATCGTCCCCGTCGTAACGCACGGTCTGGGGCGGCGGCACGATCCGCTGGCCCACGCGGTTGTCGGCCACGTCCAAGAGCCCGCGGATGAAGGTCCGGTAGCAGTGCACGGCCTCGACATCGGCGGAGCACACGAATACCTCGAACATCGGGATGGGCCGCGGCAGCTTCGGGATGAGGCCCGGGTCCAGCTTGAGGGCGAGGTGAAACTTGCGCTCGCCGTGCGGCCCGCGCTGAAACCAGTTGGTACGCAGGGTCGCCTGGATGACGGTCAGGAGCCCGCGCAGGATACGGTCCTCATCGAGGCTCGTGATCGCCTCCAGGGCCTCTTCGATGTGCGCGGCCAGGCCGGACACGCGCGCCGCGCGTGCCTTGCGCCTAGGGTCGAAACGCGCATCGAAAAGGCCGATCAAGGCGCGCGTGATGTCGGGGTGCCCGGCGAGACAGTCCTCGACATAGGACTGGCTGTAGGTCAGGCCGATCTGCCGGAGGTAACGCGCATAGGCCCGCAGGACCAGGATCTCATAGGCATCGAGCCGGGCGCGCAACACCAGCCGGTTGAAGCCGTCGTTGTCGATGACCCCGCCCCACACCAGGGCGAAGGCCTCCTGAAACTTGGAGCGCACTTGGTCCGTATCGAGGCCCACCGCCTCGCCATGCCCCACCGCCTCGCCATGCCGAAGCCGGAAGGCGTGGATCCAGACCGATCCCACCGCCGCCCTGATCTCATAGGGGCGGTCATCGAGGACCGTGACGCCCATGTTCTCGAGCATGGGCAGGACGTGCGACAAGGTCACCGAGACGGCCGGGTGATAGAGCTTGAAGATCAAGAGATCGTCGGCGAGGCCCCCGACGTTGGCAAGGTGCAGCTCGATGGCACCGCTCTGGAGCGCCGCCTCGACCCGGTCGATGTCGTGCACGGCGTGGCGAGGCGTGTAGTCTTCGCGATAGGCCGCGGGAAAGGCCGCTCGATAACGCCGCGAGAGTTCGTTGCCCGCCTCCTCCCCGTGGGCCTCGATGAGGGCCTCGTGCAGCCGATCGGCCCAGGAGCGCGTGGCCTCCGCAAGACGCGCTTCGATGTCGCCGATCTCGAAGACCGGGCCTTCCTCGGGACGGGTGCGTGCCATGAAATGGATGCGCGCCAGCGGCGAGTCCGCGAGCGAGACGTTGAAGTCCACTTCGAAGGCGTTGGCGGCCTCGCGCAGGATGGCCTGCATGCGCTCGCGGAGATCGGTGTTGTAACGGTCACGCGGCACGAACACCAGGCACGATAGAAACCGGCCGAAGGGGTCGCGGCGCACGAACAGCCGCACCCGCGGCCGTTCCTGCAGATGCAGGATCCCCAAGGCGGTCTCGCAGAGCTCGTCCAGCGAGATCTGGAAGAGCTCGTCGCGCGGATAGGACTCGAGAATGTACCGTAACGCCCGGGCGGAGTGGCCCTCCGGGGCGAACGCGGCACGCCCCATGACGGCCTCGATCTTGTGGCGCAAGAGCGGGATGGCCTTGGGATCGCCCTGGTAGACCTCGGAGACGTGCAGGCCCAGGAGCCCCAGCTCGCCCGTGATCTGCCCGTCGTCCCCGAAGCGCCGCACCCCGATGTAGTCGAGGTAGCTCGGGCGATGGACCGTCGAGCGCGTGCCCGCCTTGGTGATCACCACCGGACTCGTGTCGCGCCCAGTCCCCAGCGACTCTGCCGGCCCGTGCCCCGGCCGGTCTTGAGACCCCGCGGGCGGGTCGCGCCAGATCCCGAGTCCCGAACCCGTGACGGGACGGAGATCGGCGCCGGGTGCGTCCCGTACATGGTCGCGGCAGCCGAGCAGGGTAAAATTGCCCCCTTCGAGCCACTCGAGAAAGGCGTGGAGTTCTTCGACCGGAGGGTCGGGTAGAACCCTGGAGGGTGCAGGGCTGAACGTCTCGATGGCCCGGGCGAGCGCCGCGCGCATCAGGGGCCAATCCTCGACGGCCGTGCGTACATCCGTGAGTACGCGACAGAGGTCATCCCGAAGCACCTCGATCTCGCCTGGGCCCGTCTCGCGATCGATCTCCACATGAATGACGGATTCCGCGCGTGCGTCTTTGGTCGTGGGGCCGGCGATCTCGATGAGGAGTCCCTTGGCGTCGCGCAGGACGTGCAAGATCGGGTGGACCATGAGGTGGATGGTCGCGCCATGGCGGTTCAGCTCCATGACCAGAGAGTCCACCAGGAAGCGCATATCGTCGGTGACCATCTCGACGACCGTGTGGGTGGACTGCCAGCCGTGCTCCTCGAAGCCCGGGTTATAGACTCGCAGCTTGAGCTCGGCGGGTCGCCGCTCCCGCAACAAGCCGAAGTGCGCGAGCGCGGCGCCATAGAGGTCCGGGACCTCGCGCTCACACAGATCCTCGGCCGAGACGCCGGCGTAGTACCGGCCGACGAAGGCCTCGACCCCCCCTGCCTGGCGCGCGGGGAGGCGCTCGCGCGCCAGCGCCGCGACGGCGTCGATGACCTCGCGTTTTTTCTGTTCCGGGAAACGGGCGGTGACTGTCATGTGTGGATTCTGACGCGGCCGAGCTTGTCCGCGACGACTTCAACAAGTCTAACAGTCGCCGGTCCTTCACGGACACGGTTAGCGAGCCGGCTGTCCTGGTGATAGGGGGGGCAGGGGAGGGGGCAGGGCGCTGGCGGCCGCTAAAGCCCGTCATCGCACTAGACCACAGCGCTGCCTGTCTCGCATTGATCTATCAGCTTTTATCCTATTCTTTGCCTAGTTCTTGACTATTCGGTCTATAATGGCTACCCTGTTAGTAGCCCAAAGGGCGAATCTTCGGCAGGTCGAGAGGAGACATGGCCACGGTAGCGGGTGCACTAGACAAGTACTCCGGCATGGGCGCCTGACCCAGACGTGGCGTAAGGCCCCCCGTCGCTGCTCGCCTCCCTACTCGACCGAGCGGGGAGGCGAGGGGGGATTTCGAGGAAAATAGGGGTCAGACTTATAGTTATTGACGACCGTTCATATGCTGCGGCGCGTGTTTCGGTGGAATAAGTATCAGTCTATTTTGGTCGTCAATCCTATTTTCCGGAGCGCAAGAATGCCGAGTATTCGCACGGCCGTATCCATTGGCCCGATCGATCGAACGAGTCTTCGAGTTTGTAACCACCGTCTCGAATTGCCCCCGGTGGTGCCGATCTCTGTGGAGGGGGCCATCGGAGCACCTACACCGAGTGGGACAGCATGCGACGGAAGAGTTTTCGCTCGGTAGCCGTCGCGAGCGGAACCGATGGATCGTTCGCGAAAGCAGCCCGCCGCGACGCTGGGTCGTCAGCGGCAAAGCCGACGACGGCGGCACGGCGACGATCAGCTATACCTTGACTCCGGAATCGCAAGGAACTCGATTCAAACGCGAGTTTATCTATCACATACCCGCGCTGTTCGTAGAACCTGCAGATTTCCTGTCATCGCATAATCGCCTGCAGGCGGAGTCCGCCGAGTCGTTGCGACACCTGAAAACGTATGCTCGAAGACGGTGCGACGCGCCCGGTCACCTAGCGCCCAACCACTAGCGAACGTAGCGCTCGTTCTGACCCGCCTCAACTGCGATCCGCTCGCGGGATCGACCGTCTCGAGCTTGTCCGGTCAGCTGTCGCGCTTGTGCGGCCAGGACAACCAGGTGCCCGCATGGGGCGACCAGGGCATACGATAGCCGAGGCTGGCCGGTGTGGAAGTGGGCTCGGAGGGACTCAAGCGACCTTCCTAGAAAAAACGCGCTACCCGAAGCTGGAGATAACCGTCAACACGCGCCGGTAACGGCGCCAGGCTGTTGCTCATCACACCACGGTCTCGGCTACCCCTGCGACAATTTGTCGCATTTGCGCGAAACACGGGTTCTGTTATCGTTGCAGGTCGAGCCCTCGCCTGTCCCCTGATCCGCTTGTCCTGACACGATCGAGACGGATCGACTCCACCATACGATTGACGATGCCGGATCGAGGTTCGGTGCCGGTGACACTCGTTGTCCAGGATGCGGGGGCCCGACCAGACGCTCGCCATGCCCCTTGACTCGCGAATGAGAAGCATTATCATTTGGTGCCGATGCGACGGCAGGTTCCCGATCCGCCGGCCCTACACTGTCAACACGGAACGATTCGACGATGCGCAGTTCGATGCTTGTGATAGCCCCGATGCTGGCGGCCTTCGGCACGCCGGCCGATGCGGCGGGTCCCCTGGATGCCGCCATCGACACCCGCGTGACTACCCAGAAGGAGGCGGCGGACTCCCAGGAGCGTATCGATGCGGTGGCCGATCAGACCCACGCGATGCTCCTGGACTTCCAGCACGTGAGCACCCAGGCCGACGAGCTGAAGGTCTTCGATGATCAACTGGAACGCCAGGTCCAGACCCAGCGCAAGCAACTGACCGATTTCGAGCGGCAGCTCGCGACCGTGCGCGAGACCCAGCGCGAGATCGTGCCCTCGCTCTTGCGCATGCTCGCGGCACTGGAGGAGTTCGTGGCGCGCGACGCGCCCTTCCTCGTCGAGGAGCGTAAGGCGCGGCTCGCGAACCTCAAGGCCATGATGGACAACCCCGAGGTGGGGCTGCCCGAGCGTTTCCGCCGCATCATGGAGGCCTATCAGGTGGAGACCGATTACGGCCGCACCATCGAGGCCTACAGCGGAAAGCTCGAACGGGACGGCAAGCCCCGCACCGTGGATTTCCTGCGCGCCGGGCGGGTGGCCCTGGTCTACGCCACCTTGGACGGCCTCGAGACCGGCTACTGGGACCGGGGCACCCGAGAATGGAAGACCCTGCCACGCGCATACGGCGAGCCGGTGAAACAGGCGCTGCGGGTGGCCCGCAAGCAGTCCCCGCCGGACCTTATTCGTCTGCCGGTCGCGGTCGCCGTGGCGCCGGACCCCGCCGACGCCAAGCCGGAGTTACCGGCAGGGCCAGAGACGATCATCTGGCTGCCCGCGAGCACGGCGCCGGCCGAGATGGAGGGAGGCCTGAGGCTGGAGACTGGAGGGGATGAGGCGTTAAAGCAGCAACCCCAAGCCTCCGGCCTCCGGCCTCCAGCCTCCAGCCTCGGCGAGGTGGCCCCATGAACCGAACGGGCAGGAGCCCGGCTTTTATGAGGTACAGGATGACCCGCCTCTGGATCGGCCTCATCCCGCTCGTAGGGACGCTCCAAGCGACCGCCGCGCCCGCGAGCCTGGATGCCCTCCTGCAAGACGTCCTGAGACAGCGCGAGGTCCAGACAGAGGAGAACGCTGCCCGCGAGCGCCGCTTCCTGGAGGCCCGTGAGCAGCAGAGGGACCTCCTGGCGGCGGCCCAGGCGACGCTCGCCAGGGAACAGGCCCGCAGCGACGCCCTGCGCAATGAATACGAGCACAACACGGCCACCATCGCGCTGCAATCGGAGGCGCTCGGCCAGGCGACCGGGGACCTCGGCGAGCTGCACGGGGTGTCCCGCCAGATCGCGGGCGATCTCAAGGGTGTGGTGGCCGGCTCGCTCTACTCCGCCCAGGAGCCCAAGCGCGGCGAAGGGCTGCAAACGCTCGCCGACAGCAAGGAACTGCCCTCCATCCGGGCCCTGGAGTGGCTGTGGCACGTGACCCTTTCGGAGATGGTGGAATCCAGCAAGGTGGTGCGTTTCGACGCCAAGATCGCGGCCACCGACGGCACCGAGCAGGACGCCAAGGTCACGCGTATCGGGGCGTTCAATCTCATCTCGGGCGGGCATTACCTGCGCTACCTCGCGGACACCGACCAGATCGTTATGCCCACCGGCCAGCCCTCGGACCGCTATGTTGAGTTGGCCGAGGCGCTGGAGAAGAGCACCGAGGGGGTGCACATGATGGCGGTGGACCCGACCCGCGGCGCGCTCCTCGCCCTCCTCATGCAGCGCCCGGGTTTCGGCGAACGCATCCAGCAGGCGGGCGCCATCGGCTATGTGATCCTGGCGCTCGGTGCGGCCGCGCTCGGGGTCGTCATCGAGCGGCTGGTGGTGCTCGGCCGGGTGCGGCGCGGCATGCGACAGCAAAAGGCCGCGAACCTGCCCCAGGCCGACAACCCGCTGGGGCGCCTCAGGATCATCGAGCGCGACAACCCCGGCGACGACGCGGAGACCCTGGGGCTCAAGCTCGATCAGGGCGTCCTGCAGGAGGCCCCGCGCCTCAGGCGGCTCCTGCCGGCGCTCGCGGTCTGTGCCACGGCGGCCCCGCTGCTCGGGCTCCTCGGCACGGTGGCGGGCATGATCGAGACCTTCCAGGCCATGACCTTGTTCGGCGCCGGCGATCCCAAGCTGGTCGCGGGGGGGATCTCGCTCGCGCTCGTGGCCACCGAGCTCGGGCTGCTGGTGGCCATCCCGATCCTCTTGCTCCACAGTTGGCTCTACGGGACCAGCAACCGGCTCATGCACTCGCTCGACGAGGAGGTCGCGGCCATCGTGGCGCGCCGCGAGGCCCATGCCGCCACTGGCTGAGATCTGGGACCGGGCCCAGGTGCTACTGGAGCAGGGCGGCATCGTCATGCCCTATATCCTCGCGCTCTCCGTCCTCCTATGGGCGCTGATCCTGGAGCGTCTGTGGTTCTTCTGGCGCGTCCAGCCAGAGGCGTTGGCAATGGCCCGCGCGGTATGGGAGGCTAGGACCGAGCGCCGCTCGCGCCCGGCGCGGCGGCTGCGCGAGCACCTGGTGGCGGCGCTCTGCGCGGCCGGCCGTCGCGCCCTGCCGGCGATCCGCACCTTGATCACGGTGCTGCCGCTCCTGGGCCTGCTCGGGACCGTGTCGGGGATGATCCATACCTTCGAGGTCATCACGGCCTTCGGCGGCGCCAACCGGCGCGGCATCGCCGCCGGGATCTCCGAGGCCCTGGTCGCGACCCTGACGGGGCTCGTCGCCGCGCTGTCCGGGCTCTATTTCAGCGTACACTTGGAGGCCCGCGCCCGCCGCATCCCGGCACAGGCCGAGACCGTATTGCGCGCCGATTGAACCGCGGTTGCTTGAACCCAGGGGATTGAACCAGGGGATTGAACCAGAGGGGAGAAGAGTCCCATGCGTCGACGTTCCAGCGAGGCCGAGTACCAACCGGTGCACATCAACGTCATCCCGCTCATCGACGTGATGATGTTCCTGGTGCTGTTCTTCGTGGCCACCGCCTCCTTCGTCAAGGAGACCGGCATCGACGTCAACCGTCCGTCCGCGCAGACGGCCAGCCCTCAGAAGAAGGCCAACATCATGGTCACCGTGACCAAGACCGGGGAGGTGTGGGTGGACCGCCGCAAGGTGGACATCCGCGCCGTGCGGCCCAATGTGGAACGGCTCCTGGTCGAGAACCCCGACAGCACCGTGCTCGTGGTCGCCGATGCCGAAACCCCCTCGCGGCTCATGGTGGAGGCCATCGATCAGGCGCGGCTGGCCGGGGCCCCCAACGTCGCCATCGCCGCCAGTGACGCGCGTGGTGGCTGAGGCACCGGGCGGCACGTCGGTGCAAACCGCCCCGCTCCCCGTCGCATTCGCCGCCCTGGCCCCGCTTATAAATCTAAATTGGGGCGAGATCGGCCCTCGCTTGGCCCTGTGGGCCGGGCGGTTACTGCTCGCGGTCGCCGTCAACGCGCTGCTGCTGTGGGGCGTCTACCGGCTGGTCGAGGGCGGACAACGCGAGATCCCGGAGATCCTGGATTTCAACTTCGTCGACTTTGTGCGCTTGAAGGAAGAACGTCCGCCCGAACCCGAGCGCCCGCGCCCCCTGCCCGAGAAACAGCCGTTGCCCGATCGACCCCTCGACATGCCCAAGCTCGCCATGCCCCAGATGAAACAACCACGGCTGCCCAAGCTCAAGGTGCCGACCGCGGCGGTGGACGTGCCGCTCGACCTGAGCGGTGAACCCTTTCTCGGAGAGGTCGGTGTCGCGAGCGGCGACTTCGGTTTCGACCTCGACGACCTCGAGATCGAGGACAACGTCGTGCCCCTGTACCGCACGCACCCGCTGTATCCGCCACGGGCGCTGCGGGCACGACTCGATGGCGTGGTACTGGTGGAGTTCATCATCACCCCCGAGGGTCTGGTCCATAGCGCCACCATCGTGCGCGCCGATCCTCCCGAGGTCTTCGACAACGCCACCCTCGCCGCGGTCAAGAAATGGAAGTTCAAGCCCAAGATCGTGGGGGGACGCGCGGTGCCGCGGCGGGCGCGCCAGGAAGTCCGTTTCTCGCTGCCCAAGGGGTGATCATGCCTACAGTGTCCGTTCTTGCCCTAGCGCTGCTCCTGGCCCTGTTCTCGGCCCCGAGCCCGGCCTCGGCGGCGGAGTCCGAGGGCGGCAAGAAACCCACGGTGTCGGCAGCGGCCCACAAGGTCCTGACCGAGGCCCAGGCGCTCATCGGCAAACACAAATCGCGCGAGGCCATCGAGAAGCTCCGTGCCCTCCTGCCGATCTTGGCCGGGGAGCCCTACGCCCTGGCCGTCACCCACCAGGTCATGGGCTATGCGTACGGCGCAGAGGACGATTACCGGCACGCCGTCGAGTCCTTCAAGAAGGCCCTGTCCTATCAGTCCCTCCCCGATGACGTTACCCACGACCTCACCTATAACGTCGCCCAGCTCTTGGTGCACCTGGAAGCCTATCAGGAAGCCCTCGGGTACCTGGAGGAGTGGCTGCGGCACGAGCGCGACCCCAAGCTCGAGGCCGTGAAGCTCGCCGCCACCGCCCATTTCCAGTTGCATCGCTACGAGGCGGCCGTGCCCTATCTGGACAAGGTGCTGGCCCGTCAGCGCCCCCCCGAGGAGGCCTGGTATCAGATGCTGCTCGCCTGTCACTTCGAGCGCGGCCAGTACCAGGCCGCTGTGGGACTCCTCGAGACCATGGTCAAGACCTGGCCGGAGCGGCGCGACTACTGGCTGCAGTGGAGCGGCGCCTATCAGCGGCTCGATCGGAACCACCAGGCGCTCGCCGTCCTGGAGCTGGCCGAGCGCCGCGGGCTGCTCGGCGAGGTCGAGCGCTTGCAGCTCGTGCGGCTGTACGCCTATCTGGACATGCCTTACCAGGCGGCAGAGTTCCTGTCGGCCAAGATCGAAGCCGGGGCCATCAAGACCAACCTCGATGTCTGGGACCTCCTGGCCCATAGCTGGGCGAATGCCCAGGAGAAACAACGGGCGGTGCGCGCCCTGGAGAATGCCGCCCGGCTCGCCTCCGACGGCAACCGTTATCTCCACATCGCCCAGCTCCTGTTCGACCTGCGCGACTGGAACGGGGCCGTCAAGGCCGTCGACAACGCCTTGCAGAAGGGCGAGATCAAGCAGGCCGGCACCGCCCACCTGCTGTTGGGGATCGCGAGCCACCACCGGGGCGATGAAAAGCGCTGTATCCACGCCCTCGAACGGGCGCAGCGTTACCAGGACACCAAGGCCCAGGCCGACTGGTGGATCGAAAAGCTCCGCGCCGAGAGCGTGGCGGCCACGGACGGCGCGCCGCAGGCGGGCATGTGAGGCCGCTGCCCGGCCCATGCGGACCCCAGCCCGGTGATGATTCTTGTGCACGGTCGATCGATCGCCGTCCCTCATTCGCGCCACAATTCTAGCGTGCGAGCCTAGTCTGGACAGAGTCGCGGTTGGTCAAGCACCTATCTGAATGATGCGGACAGCTGTCAACGGTCAAGAGGCGGCACTCCCACAACCGGCAGGCCATGAGCCTGCGCGCCGAGGGCGAGTGCGCCGTCATGCGTCGCCATGACGAGAGCCATCCCGGTCATCTCCTTCCACAGGAGAGCTGTCGCGAGATGGATCGCATCGAGGGTGCCGAGCTCCGTGGGCATGGGTTGTGCCGCACGATCGAGGACGACCCCATCGATTTCGACGAGCTCGAGCGAGGCGATGAGAGCTAGGATCGTCGCGCGCCGGCTTGCGACCTCCGCATCTCCGAGCTTGGCGCGGAGCCGGAGGCGATCCAAGGTACGCAGACTCTCGGTTGGGACCAAAGCGCTTGAAACACCCTGGTCAATGTGGCGCCACTCGGACAAGGCGTCCGGCTGCCGGAGGGCGACGCGGAGCAGCACGGACGCGTCCACATAGGCAATCACCGATGGCCCTGGCGTTCTTCGAGAAGGAGCTGCACAACATCCACCGGCAGCTTCGCGGGTTTGGGCAGCGGGACACGATTGGGCGCCGGCGTGCCTGGGGCCGGCTTCCGGACCCGTAGCGCCGATCGGTCACGGACAGGCACAATTTGGGCGACCGGCGTCTCACGGTCGAGGATCGCGATCGTCTCACCGCGTCGAACAACGCGAAGATATTCGCAGAGGCGTGCCTTCAGCTCGGCGATGCGGACTTGCTTCATAGTCATAGCATGACTAGAAGTGGTCACTTTGGCAACGACGCCCGGGTGCATGATCGGCTGGCTGCCGCTCGAATGGTGCGGTGCGACCTAGTGTCCCCTGCGCGCCTTGCCCATAGTCGTGGCCTCTGGGTTCCGCTGTCGCTGTGCTTTTTGTGTGCCCTGTGCTCGGGCACGGCCCGAGCGGCGTCACCCCCGACGGATCAGGGCGCGGTGCCGACCGTCAGCCTGTTGACGTTTGGGCCCGGCGATCAGGCCTTCGCCAAGTTTGGCCACAACGCCCTGTTGGTCCATGACCCGTCTCGTCCTCCAGAAAGCCGTGATCTCGTCTTCAACTACGGGACCTACAGCTTCGATTCACGGCTGCTGGTGCTGGATTTCCTGAAAGGCGATCTGCGCTACTGGCTCAGTGTCAGCCCCCTGTCTCGCACGGTGGCGGGCTACCGCGCGGCCAATCGTAGTGTGTTTGCCAAGCAATTGGCCCTCACGCCCGCCCAAGCCCAAGAGATCGTCGGGCTTCTGTACGAGAACGCCAGACCAGAAAATCGTTACTATCGCTACGATTACTACCGAGACAACTGTTCCACGCGGATCCGCGACCTGCTCGACAAGACGCTCGGCGGCGCCCTCGATCGCGCCTCACGAACCAGTACGGCCCACAGCTATCGCGATCATACACGCCGGCTCACGCGGGACTCTCCCCTGCTCTTCTTCGGTCTCGACCTCGCCATGGGTCCTTATGTCGACCTCCCGATCACCGAGTGGGAGGCGATGTTCTTGCCCATGGAGGTTGACGCCAAATTGACGAAGATCGAGATCGATCGCGCGGGACAGCGTGTGCCCCTGGTGAAGAATCAGGGCGTGCTCTTCAGCGCCACTCGCCCGGAGCTTCCCGAGATGACGTCGGTGCCCATTTGGCCGTGGTTGCTCGGCGGCCTCGCGCTGGGGGTCGGGTTCTACACCCTGGGGCGAATGCGCAGCCGCTGGGGACACCTGGGGTTTGCCGCCAGCACGGGGCTGGTTAGTTTCATCGGGGGCGCTGCAGGGACGCTCCTGATCGCGCTCTGGGCTTTCGCCGATCACCGGGTGACCTACTGGAATCAGAACATCCTATTGTGCCCGGCGTGGGCCTTGGCTCTGCCGGTTTTCGCCTTGGATCTGGGGCGCACGCAACCCAAGTACTCGCGACTTTCGCTGCGCTGGTTCGGCGCCACGGGGTTCTGTGCGCTGCTTGCTTTGGCGATCCAGATCGTATCGCCCTCGAGTCAGCACAACGGACCTGCCCTCGCTCTGCTCGCGCCGTGTTGGATCGGCGCCGCACTCGGCGCCTGGGAACGTCTCGGTCGTCCTCTCACCGCCCAGCGTTGTAGGTTGGGTTAGACGCGCACGAC
>JBQTJM010000058.1:0-18204 GCA_052387115.1 Gammaproteobacteria bacterium
GACAAGTTCGATCCGATCTGGGAGCCGCGCTACCTGGCCTCGCCCGGTGGTCTTGCCACGCCATTCGCGCTCGGGCACGTGGCCGCGCTCGTCAGCGGCGGCGTATCGGGCGTGGTGACGAAGTAGCGCTCCCGGGGGGACGAACGATCAACGCGAACGCTCGGCCTCGTGCCGCATCGAATAGGTGGAATCACTTGGACGGGTTGCGGCCCAAGGTGCAGCGCTGGACTACGTCGTGAGTGTCACCGTAAGTGCCGTCCATCTAGCCGCCGATCTAATTCACCGTTGCGACGCGATCAACTGCTGCGCCGAGCAGTTGCTCCGCTCGCGGTCCTGGTCGCATTCCCGAGCCCCCTTGAGCGCACGCGCGTACCACTCGAGCTCGTCGAGGAACTTCACGATGCGGCGTTCGTAGCCCGGGTCGATCGGTGAGCCGTCTTCCCGGAACGCGTCCTGGACCTTTCGGATCGGGAAGATCGAGGGAATGCTCGGCATTCCGAGCTCGCCGAGCATCGCACGCAGCGCGATCGCGGCTCGAACGCCTCCGAAGGCTCCGGCCGAGTAGCAGACGATCGCACTCGGCTTGTAAAAGTACTCCTCGAGGAAGTGATCGAGGAGGTTGGCGAGCGCGGGCGGAACGGTGTGGTTATACTCCCCCGACACTATCACGTACGCGTCCGCCGCTTTCACCCGCTCGGCCAACCGCTCGAGCGCTTCCGGCGCGCCTCCCGTCGGATATTCCTTGTACATCTTGTCGAGGAGCGGCAGCCGGACCTCGATCGGATCGACGAGGAAGACCTCGTGCCGGCGTTCCCGGCATTGGTTGGCGACGAAGCGTGCGGCCTTGATCCCTTGCCGCGTCGAGCGCACGGACCCATAGAGTACGAGCAGATTGAGTTTCATGAGTTCTTCCTCCGGAGAGCTTGCCTCGTTTATCCAGACAGCGCCGCCTGGATCGATGAGTGAAATCCCTGCCGGCTCAAGCGGCCGTGGGCTGGAGCAGCGATCTGAAGTAGAATTGGTCGGGCATTGTTGAATCAATATAGCATGACGGCCTGCGCGCTTATCCCTTGCTGCGGTAGAGAATGACGTCTCCGGTCTGTCCTTCTATCTGCAACACGAAGACATCAAAGAGTTCTGACGCGACCAGAATGTCTCTAAGTTTCTTCATGCCGTCGCGATAGTTGAGATCTGGTGCTTCACGCTTAATGAGCTCTCCTGCTCGCGACAGCGGCGTCAGTCCCTCGGTCTTCTCTATGCGCTCCTCGGCCAACTTTAGCAGCTGAACGATCCTCGTCGTCCTCCAGATCCGTCCAAGGTGGCAAGCGAGAGTCCTTCCCGCAAGGCGATCTCCAGATAAGCTGCGTCGTATGCCGACAGCTTGTACCGGCGGGCGATCTGCATCGTGCCTGCGAGCGCTTGTGCGAATGTGGCAGAATCGACCGAAATATTCATGCGCTGTAGCATTCCCACAAATGCTTCGCTGCGCGCTTCCGTAGCAAGGCCCTTGTCCTCGGACCTCACCAGCACGTTCGCCACCTCGAGGCCCCATATGCTCGGCACGACCGCCTCGTTCGTTTTCATGGCGTCGAGCACCCGCGTCGCGTAGGTCAGCTCTTGGAGCGAGCCATCGCCGAAATACCAGCGCATGGTAATCGAATTGTCGAGCACGAAGCTCATGCCCGACCTTCGTCGATCAATTCTTTGATATTGACACCCTTGACTGGGCTCTCCGCCATGAAACGCTTCATCTGCTCGACCGCTTCGGCTGCCTCATGCTGGTTCAGGCCCCGTGCGGGAACGAGATCTGCGATGGCTTCACCACGATGAGTAATCGTATAGCGCTTACCCGCCTGTACGCCGCGCAGGAGCTCAGGCAGCTTGGCCTTGGCCTCATAGGCGCCGACTTCGACGTTCATGATCGCCTCGGTAGTGGTCGATTGGATAGACTAGTGTATAACAGGTCAAGAGAGAAGGCGCTGACTTCAGTGCCGTCGAAGTGCTGGTCCAAGACTGGAACGGATCAAAGCGGCAGCGCGTGGCGTAATATTGCTGCCACGCCGGAGCTATTGAGGTGTCTGCAGCAGGATGTCCCGCAATGCGGCAAGCTCGAGCGGTTTCACCAAGTGATGATCAAAGCCGGCATCGCGCGAGCGCTCCCGATCTTCTTCGGCCCCGAACCCTGTCAACGCGACGCACACCACCTCCTGCGTGTGGATGAGCTTGCGCAAACGACCGCAAACTTCGTAACCGCTCATGCCCGGCATCCCGATATCGATAAACACCGCCTGCGGCCGAAACTCCTTCGCGATGTCCAATCCCGAAGGCCCATCATGTGCGGCACGGGTCTCGTGGCCCAGCAGGTCGAGCAGCATGCACAGGCTCTCTGCCGCATCCCGATTGTCGTCGACCACCAGGATCCGCAGGCGGCGGCTTGCCGGCGCGGGTTCGTCACCGTCGGCACTGGGGGCGGGCCGTACCTGTGGCGTCTCAGGTAATAGCGGAAGGCGCACGGTGAACTCGCTGCCTGTGCCGCGACCTTCACTGCGCGCCCGCACCGTTCCTCCCTGCATCTCTACCAGGTTCTTGACCAAGGTCAGTCCGATGCCCAGCCCGCCTTCCGAGCGCTCCAGCGACGCATCGAGCTGGGTGAATAGATCGAACACGCGTTCCAGCATGTCGGCAGGGATGCCTATACCGGTATCACGCACGGTGATAAAAACTTCCTGAGCTAGTGTCGAAACCGTGAGCGTGATGCGTCCGCCCTGCGGCGTGAATTTCACGGCATTGTTCAGCAGGTTCGACAACACCTGGACCAGACGGGTTTCGTCGCCAAGAACGCTACCAGGTTCGGCGGGCATCACGATGTCCACGCTATGATTGCGCGCCTCGGTCAGCGGCCGCACGGTCTCCCTCGCGCCGGCCACCACGCTGGCGATGCTGACAGGGACCTTCTGCAACTGTATCCGGCCGCGGCTGATGCGTGAGATATCGAGCAGGTCGTCGATGAGCCGGGTCATATGCAGCACTTGACGCTCGATCACATCCCGCGCCCACTTGAGCTTCTCGTCCTCCGGACCCAGCAGCCGCAGCACATGGGCCGCACTGCGAATGGGAGCAAGCGGGTTGCGCAGCTCGTGTGCAAGCATGGCGAGGAATTCGTTCTTGCGGCGATCGGCTTCCAGCAGCAGTTGCTCGCTGCGCTTGCGTTCGGTGATGTCCACGGATATTCCCGTGAGATGTGTCGGGCGTCCGGCAGGATCGCGACGCAGGCGAGCCTGGTCGGCGATCCACAGCAGCCTGCCGTCGGTCGTGATGATGCGAAATTCGGCGTCGTATGGCGTCTCTCCGCGCAGCGCCCGCGCCGCCATCGCTTCGACCCGCGCACGGTCGTCGGGATGGATGAGGTCCTGGAAAGCCTGGATGCCGCTGCTCGGAACACCGAGGATTTCGATTGCATTGTCGGACCGTATAGCCGTTCCGGTCGTCACGTCCCATTCCCATGCCATCATGCGCGCGGCCGAGAGCGCAAACTTCAGCCGCTCATCACTTTCGTGCAGCGCATCGAGCGTGCGCTTCTGTTCGTCAAAATCGGTGCAGGTTCCGAACCACTTGATGATCTGGCCGTCTTCGCGCAGGGGCAGCGCCTGTCCGAGATGCCATAGATAAGTCCCGTCCGCGCGCCGCAGCCGATGCTCGACCGTAAACGGTTCGCCGGTTTCGAGGGCATGCGTCCATTTCGCGAGGACACCAGGCAAATCGTCGGGGTGGACGATGCGTTGCCATTCCCAACCTTCGGTTTGATCAGGGGAAAGTCCGGTGTATTTGAGCCACCGCTGGTTTAAATATTCGATGCCACCGCCGGGCGCTGCCATCCACACCATTTGCGGGATGGTCTCGGCGATGAGGTGAAACTGCCGCGCGCTGCGCGCCAGTGCGGCTTCGGCTGCTCTGCGCTCGGTGATATCGCGGAACACAAGCACGACACCGGTGAGCTCTCCGTCCTTGTTTCTTACCGGCGCACCGCTGTCGTCGATCGGGACATCGATGCCGTCTTTCGCGATCAGCACCGTGTGGTTGGCAAGGCCGACGATCGTCCCTTCACGCAACACCATGTCGACCGGATTCTCGACCGCGCGACGGGTGGATTCGTTGACGATGCGGAAAACATCCTTTAGCGGCTTGCCTACGGCCTCCTCGCCCCACCCGGTCAACCTGCCGGCGACGGAATTGACCAGCTTCACCATGCCCCGGGTGTCGGTCACGATCACCGCATCGCCTATACTGGTCAATATAGTCATGCACCACTCGTGCTGCTCGTGCGCATAACTTTCGGCTTGGAAGCGGGATATGATCTCGCGCCGAATCACCACATAGGCGCCCCCGGCGGTGGTGAGCACCAAGAGCAGCATCCCAAGCTCCGCCAAAGAGGCTGCGGAGTAACTCCGGGTTGCTTGCGCAACCCTCCCTTGGAGTGTCGCGTTCTCCGCGCGCTCCATGTCAGCCACGAGCGCCCGTATCGCGTCCGTTTGCTGCATGTCGGCCCGGCTCGCCACCAGCTCGCGGGCGGCCTCGAATCCCTGTTCCCGCCGCAGCGCGATAGCGCGTTCCGCGAATTGCATGCGGGCCGCCATCTTTTCCTCCAGCCGTGCAAGCCGCGCTTGCTGTTCCGGACGATCCGCGGTCAGTCGCTCTAGCCTTCCCAAGACTTCAGCGCGGGAGGAAAACGCAGCCTGGTAGTGCTCGAGGAAAGCGGGATCGCCGGTCAGGATATAGCCGCGCTGTGCCGTCTCCACCTCGTGGACCAGCAACAAAGAGTCGGACAACGCATCGAGGATTTCATAGCTGTCGATGCCCACGTCGTCGCGCACGGTGCGCGTGTAATACCAGGAAATTCCAGCGTTTACAGCGAGCAGTACGAGCAGCAGCACAACGCTGTAGACGACCGATTTTGGGATTGCGGGCTTCATCCTCGAATAAGCCTCGCTACGATTTTCCTGGACCCCTGGCTAGTGCGACGAGTCCGTCGAACGTGATCAGCATCTCGGGACGTTCGAGGACAAGGGCGAATTCCCCGACGAGCCTCCGGGTACGAGGCAGGTCGACGGTATTGACGACCGTCGTGCGAGGAAATCCCAGCGCAATAACGGCCACGCCTCCGATGATCATCCCTGGCGGACCCTCATCAAGCACCGTCATGAGTGCCCTGATCGCAGACGAAAACTCGAGCGCGGTGCTCATGACTTGTTCGGCCGCCGCAATCTCGCCCAGCGCTCTCGGACGATGCGGACATCGTCGTTTCGAGCCCGGTCACGCCCGAGCTCGCCCCCGCTGCAGCGCCTGGCGAATTCGGTGAGGCTCAACCCTATGGCCACCGATCCTGCTGAATCGACGGGCTCCTTGCGGGCCAAGTCCCGTTCCACTTCACGCGCGGCCTTGAACCCATGGATCCAGGCGAGCACCTCCTCTTTTTTCATCCGTGTCGTCATCTAACGATACCGAAGGGATCCGTTACTGGCCAGTTCGTCAGGAGCTTATAACGTAACGGCGCGGAGCGCAAAGGCGTGCGCGGCAGTCTTCACCCGGAACAGTCTCGTTGGCTACCCGGGCGAGTCGCCCCACCGGGGCGGTCGCGAAGTACGGACCGGAACCCACGATTTCGAATATCTTTCGCCAACCCATCTATTCAATGCCTGGGAGACGCCAACGACGCCCGAAGTGCGACAGAGACCGGCGCGAACGAGCGGCGGTGGATGGGCGAGGGCCCGAGGCGCAGGAGCGCGGCATGGTGGGCGGGTGTCGCATAGCCCTTGTGGCGCGCCAGGCCATAGCCCGGATAGCGGACGTCGAGCCCGACCATCTCCGCGTCACGGGCCACCTTGGCCAGGATGGAAGCGGCGCTGATGGCGGGGATCAGCCGATCACCACCCACGACGGTGACGCTGGCGCAGGGTAGCTCCGGGCGCATTGGGCCATCCACCCAGACAGCGGCCGGCGCCAGCGGCAGGGCCAGCACGGCGCGGCTCATGGCGAGCAGGGAGGCCCGGAGGATGTTTAGGGTATCGATCTCCTCGACCTCGGCACGCCCCAGGGCAAAGGCCAGGGCCTCGCGGCGGATCTGGACCGCCAAGTCCTCGCGCTCGGCGGCCTTGAGGAGCTTGGAATCCCGGAGCCCCGCGATGAGACGGGCGGGATCGAGGACCACGGCCGCCGCCACCACCGGACCGGCCAGCGGCCCCCGTCCGGCCTCGTCGACCCCGGCGATCGGATCCAGCCCTCCGTCGGCCCAGGTCTTAACCGCACGCAACAGGTCTGACAGCACGTTGGAATGCCCTCGGCAAGGCGCTGATGCTATCCCCTGCCGGCCGACGGAGGGAAGACGCGGCGGCGCACGGGCACGCGGCAGGCCGCCGAGGCAGGGGCGCGTCCATGGGTGTAATATCCCGGCGAGGACCGGACGCACAGCATGAACCGCCAAAGCCGTTCCGTCACGCGCGCTGCAACGCTGATCGCCGATGTGGGCGGAAGAACGACGCCCGCCCGTCGCGCCGTCCTCGAGGTACTGCTGGCGGCGAAGCAGGCCCTGAATCACCAGGAGATCGAGCAGTCCCTGCGGAAACGCGGCTCGCCCTGCGACCGCGTCACCCTGTACCGCGTGCTGGAGTGGCTGGTGAGCCACAGGCTCGCGCACAAGATCGTCGGAGACGACCGCGTGTGGCGGTTCAACACGGTCCACAATGACGAGGTCGTACACCCCCATTTTCAGTGCACGCACTGCCGCCAGGTCTACTGTCTGGAAGAATTACGGCCACCCGTCGCCCTGATCCTGCCGCCCGGTTTCCGCCCCGAGCACACGGATCTCAGGATCCAGGGCACCTGTCCGGCCTGCCACACGTAACGCAACGCAGTTGCAAAGCGGTCTGCTGCCAGGCTATAATGCAACTACGTTGCAGTTGGTGCGGGAAGAATCGACGTCGTGAGGGGAGGAGAAGCGATGCGGACCTGTATTTGGGTATTTGCAGCACTCTGCACCTTGATCACGATCCCTGCGCGTGGCACCGAAGAGGGGCCACAGGGCGCGGAAGAGGAGCCGGTGGTGCTGGAGCCTATCACGGTCACCGCCACCCCCTTGGAGGCCGAAGCGGGCCACATCGCGCAGCCGGTCGAGGTGCTCACGGGCGAGGCGCTTCAGCGGCGGCAGGCCCTCACCATCGGCGAGACGCTCGCGCGTGAGCCCGGGATCAGCGCCAGCGACTTCGGCCGGGGCGCGAGCCGGCCGGTGATCCGAGGGCTCGGCGGATCGCGTGTGCGTATCCTCGAAGGCGGGATCGGGTCCATGGATGTGTCGAACCTGAGCCCGGATCATGCGGTCGGCATCGATCCGCTGCACGCGCGTCAGATCGAGATCCTGAAGGGACCCGCTACCCTGCTGTACGGCAGCGGGGCGATCGGTGGCATCGTCAACATCGTGACCGACCGCATCCCGACGGAGGTGCCGGAGAAGCCCAGCCTCGAGGCGGAGTTTCGCTACGATTCCGCCACCAACGAGCGCACCGGGGGCGGCACCGTGGAGGCGGGCTATGGAAACCTGGCCCTGCATTTCGACGGGCTCAAGCGCCGCACCGCCAACTATGACATTCCCGGCTTCGGCTCCATCGACCCCGAGCCCGGCGAGCAGCCCGGGGAGTTGTTCAACAGTGATGTCGATACCGAGAACGAGGCCGGCGGCGCGTCTTATATCGGCGATCGGGGCCACCTCGGCTTCGCCATCAGCCACTACGCGAGCAACTACGGGGTGCCGGGGAGCGGCGACGAGGCCGGGGTTCGGATCGATCTCGATCAGCTCCGTTACGACATCGAAGGCGAGGTCGAGATCCCGGCCCCCGGTTTCCGCCTCCTGAAGATGAAGCTCGGTCACAACGACTACGAGCATCAGGAGATCGAGCCGAGCGGGGAGGTCGGCACGGATTTCCAGAACGACGAATACGAGGGACGGGTCGAGCTCCTGCACCAACCGCTTTGGGGATTCAACGGCGTGTTCGGGGTCCAGGTGCGCCACCAAGACTTCGAAGCCATCGGCGAAGAGGCCTTGACGCCCCCGGTCGGCGGGCGATCGGTCGGGGTATTCTGGTTCGAGGACCGCGACTGGGACCTCTGGCACTTCGAGATCGGGGCCCGTTACGAAAACGCCCGTTACGACGCCGATGCAGGCAGCCCAGATGTCGAGCACGACATTTATAGCGTCTCGGGCGGCGCGGTGCGGGGGTTCGGGGAGGATTATTCGACCGGGATCTCCGTGACCCGCGCCCAGCGCGCCCCGAGTCTGGAGGAGCTTTACAACGATGGGCCTCATCTCGCGACCGGCACCTTCGAACGTGGCGATCCGGCGCTCGATCCGGAAACCGCCAACAACCTCGACCTCACCCTGCGAAAATCCGAGGGCCGCTGGACCTGGCGCGTTTCGGCCTTCGCCAATCTCATCGAGGACTTCATCTTCGCCGCTTCCGTGGATGCGAACGGCGATGGCGTGGCCGACCGCGCGGATGAAGAGGGCAATGTAGTCCCGGAGGGGGATCTCTTGAGCCTCGACTTCGTGCAGGACGACGCGATCTTCTACGGATTAGAGGCCGAGACCGTCTTCGGTATATTCGAGGGCACGAGCTACGGCGACCTCGATGCCCGGTTCGTCGCGGACTATGTACGCGGCAAGCTGACCGACGGCGACGATCTCCCGCGCATCACCCCGCCGCGTTTCGGCGGAGGCCTCGACTATCGGTTCGAGGCCTGGACCGCCGATTTCGAGGTCATGCGGATCGCGAAACAGACCGACAACGCATCCCTCGAAACCGAGACCGACGGCTACATGCAGGTCGATCTCGGCGTCAGCTACACCTTCGGCACCCGGCCGGCCGATCTCATCCTGGCGCTGCGGGGCACCAACCTCCTAAACGAAGAGGAAAGGCGCCATACCTCCTTCTTGAAAGACATCGCCCCCCTCCCCGGCCGCAGCGTGCTGCTCACCCTGCGGGCGAGCTTCTGAAGGCCAGCCGAACATGATGCAAGTCCTCTAGGGGATCGGTAATTTGTACCTTTGTAGCGAGTCTAGTCAGCCCCGTCAGCGCCGCAGTGATTGCGCTATCGCATTGATAAAAATTACAATCGTTCCCTGCGCCGGTGATGGCACCGTTGTTGACAGTCATCCGGTTGGTGGGGTCAGCTCGGGTCTGAGTAACCGCTGCTTGCTTCGCTACCCTCGGAGCCGGGCGGCTAGCTCGAAAGGCGCTGAAGCCGACCGGGGCAACTGCACGGTTTCGCGCGGCATCGCGTCTTGGCAGGCGGCGGGCAGACTGGAAGTTGGCGATTTCCCCCGCCGCGACGACGCAGTTCTTCGTGTTCAATACTAAGACCGCTACCCTTGCCGCTCCCTCCGAAGCATCAGCTTATAAAGCACAGTCACCCACAACGCCCCTAAGACCATCCCGCCCAGCGTATCCGATGGAAAGTGCACCTGCAGGTAGATCCGAGAGGTGGCCACGCAGGCTACCATCACCAGTGCCGCGCAGGTGACCCACCATGCCCACTCGGGTGCCAGCCGGCGCACGGCGATGGTGAGGCACAGGAAGAATGCACTCGCCTGAGCGACATGCCCGCTCGGGAACGAATCCGAGACCGGTAGCTCGATCAAGAGCGGGTAAAGCTCGGGCCGAGGCCGCGCTACGATCCCCTTGATGGTGTGAGCCATGAGCGCCGCTCCGCAGAGGCCTATCCCCAGAAGCCAAGCCTCGAATCGATTCCGCCGATGGGCCAACAGGCTGACCAACGCGATCCCGGTTGGGATGAGAACGTAGAGTGAGCCGAGCCAGGTAATCCCACGAAACAACTGATCGAGGATCTCAGAGCGATGAGCCGCGGCGAACGCCAGGATGGCGGCGTCCAGGCTCAAGACACTATGCATCTCTCAGCGAATCTGCTGCGCGGCCTGCGCGCGCCCAGCCGGTGGACGTGTGCAGGAAACGCTCAGGGCTCCCCGGGACGAACGCCAATCGCTCGGGGTCCCAGGAGCAGCAGCTGACGTCGATGTGCGGGCGCTCGATGCGCAGCACATTGAAGGAATTGCGCTCGCCGCGCACGCGCGTCGAGGTCGCGGTGCCCGCGCTGACCGCCAGCGCGCTGTAGCCGCCGATCCTAAAACGTTCGGCGAGGGGCCCGCTATGGCTGCGATGCAGATGGCCGGCCAGCAGGATGTCGAGCCGGCATTGGCCGAGCTTAGCCAGTGCCTGTGGCGGACAGCGAACCAGATCATCCTCGTCTCCGCCTTCGGGCACGTGAAAAGGATGGTGCGTGACCAGGATCCTGATCCTCTCCCTTCCCGCATCACCTAGCCGCTCGCGGAGAGTTGCGATCTGCGTTTCGTTGATGCGCCCGCCCTTTATCGTCAGTGACCGCGCCGTGTTGATGCCGAGCACTATCATCTCCTCGTCACGATAGAACGGCGCGAGCTCTTCCGTGATGTAGCGGCGATACTTGGCGAGCGGGTGGAAAAAGCGCGCGAAGGGATTGCGCATCGGCACGTCGTGGTTACCCGGCACGACGATCCGCGGCGCCGGGATCGTTTCCAGAAATGCCCGCGCCTGCTCGAGCTGCGAGGTGCGCGCGCGCTGGGTCAAATCGCCCGAGATGGCCACGAGATTCGGCCTGATCCCGTGGATAAAGGCGATCAGCGGGGCGAGGATCGCCTCATCGATTTGCCCGAAATGCAGATCGGATAGGTGTACGACGGTGCGCACGCGACAACGAAATCAGAAGAATTGCTCTAAGCTGCGATCGGAAGTGACTGCGATCAGTCTAGCAGCGTTCACTGCTGCGCCGTTAGCGTCGCGGGCACGAGCACCCGCAGTACGCCGGGGCGGATCCGGTAATGGAGTGGTGTGGGCATCACAGTGACCTCGCCGTCGACAGCGACGTGCATGCGCGTGCGCTTGCTGTCGATGAAGACCTCTTCGGTACAGAGCGCATCGAAATCCTTCTCTTCTTGTAGCTTGCCGGCGAGGGCGCGCAGGGCGAAGCGCAAAAGACCCAGGCGCCCGGTACGGCGTGCCATGTAAAGACATAGCCGTCCCGCATCGAGGCGTTTGCGGGTGCCGACCTCGAAACCCGCGATCTCGTATTCGTTGTTGCCGATGAAGATAAACGGGGTGCGCCGCACCGATTCGTGATCGTCGGCGTTCACGCGCACCACGAGGAAGGGGTAGCGGCGCAGCACGGAGAGCGCCGCCCACAGGAACGCCGGCCACTTGCCGTGTCCCAGGCGATCTTGCAGCTTCTCGCGATGGCGTACGACCATCGGATAGAGTCCGAGACCCGAATTGTTGAGAAAGAACCTGCCGTTGACCTCCCCGACGTCTACTTGCGCCACCGTACCCTCGAGGAGCGTGCGTACGGACTCCTCCAGGGCGAGCGGAATATTGAGATCCTTGGCGAAGTGATTGAGCGTCCCGAGCGGCAGCACCCCGAGCGTGCGATCGGTCTCGATAAGCACGGACGCCACGGCGTTGATCGTCCCATCCCCGCCTCCGGCGACCACCGGGCCGGCATACCGGGCGACCGCACGGCGTGCCAGATCCACGATCTCCGCCCCGTTGCGCGCAATCAAGAAATGCGCCTCGGCGCCGAGATTGTGGAACGCTTCCGCGATGCGCGCCCGCACCTCCGCGCTGGTGTCCGATCCGGCGGCGTCATTGATGATGATCGCGATGGTCGTGGCAGAGCTGATATCCCCCGTCTCCATCGATCCGGAGTCGCGTTCCGTAGCGGTAGGCTGCGCCGCGCGGTTGATCACCTCATGCACAAATCCCAGGTTTTCGATCGCTGCTGAGGTTCAATTGCAGCCGCGCAGGAGGAAGATGATGATAAGGATGGGTATCGGAACGCCCACCAGCCATAACAGCAGGTATCCCATCTTCCCTTCTTGCAGCCTCATGGGTTTGCCGATCCGCCGCAGACGATTGGTGACTGACATGGTGACCTCCAAAGCCAGGTTGATTTATGGATACCGGGCGGCTCAGCCGCCCGGTTGAGGGATTTTCCGGCTAGCTAGCCTAGCGTGGACTATAGGTCTCTGATCCAGCTGTCTGCCTGCTCCCGGGCTTTCTCCTTGCTGAGACCATACTTGAGCTGCAGCCGCCCGACCAGCTCTTCTCGCTTCCCGGCAATCGTATCGAGCTCATCGTCCGTTAAATCACCCCACATCTGCTTGGCCTTGCCTTTGACTTGCTTCCAGCTACCTTGGACTTGATCCCAGTTCATGCTGCCCTCCGTTTGGACATTGGTGTAAGTTAACTATCAGATCCGAGCTTGGCCCGGACCAACTGGATAAGTTCAACAACGGTGCCAGCACCGGCGCGGGGCGTGATTGTCATGGCTTATCAATTGGATAATGCAATCACCGAAGCCCTGACGGGCCTGACTAGACTCGCTACATAGGTACAAATTACCGATCCCTGGAGTACTTGTATCATGAGCCCACGCGGGCGACGCGCACGGCGCAGAACTTGAGCTCCGGGATCTTACCGTAGGGGTCGAGGGCCTCGGTGGTCAGGAGGTTGGCGGCGGCCTCGTTGTAGAAGAAGGCCATGAACACCGAATTGCGCTGCATGCCGGTATCGGATCGAGCGCGTCCCTCGATGCGTCCGTGCCGGGAATCGATCGATGTCAGGTCGGCCGGTCTCCGCGGGCGGGTACACCGAGCCTCTGCTCTGCGTAGCTGCGGAAGGCGTGAGCCGCCTGGATAAGAACGGTTGTGAATCGTCGGGCGACATCGAGGGAAGCCGCGAGCGCGTCGAGGTCATCGATGTATTCGTGCACCAGCCGGTTACGCAGTCCCCGCGCGCCCAACCATTCCTGGGTGTCGCGGATGATCCCTAGGCGCTCGGCGCGGTTGACGTTCTCGACCGCCGTCCCCGGAAGCTCTCCCGCTACGCGCAGAAAAAGGGGCAGGAGCTTGTCGCTCAGGGTGTCTTGCAGGCGGGAGAATTTGGCGCCAAAAGACTCCAGGCGATCGATTCCTTCCGGCGCGGCGAGCTGTTTCGCGAGCCATTCGCGGTCGACTGCTTCGGCATCTCCAAAGAACCGTTGCGTGACTTCCGCGAGGTGACGAGCCTCCCGATCGACCAAGTCGAGCACGCGCGCGAGCCTTTCAGAGACGTGGCTCATAACGCGACGCCGGTTCGCTTGGCCATCTGGTGGATCGGTTTCAGCGGTTCGCTCGGTCCACGGGTGATGACGTCGATGCGCTGGGCTCCGAAGGCTTGCTGCAGGGCGCCATTGAAGCGCAGTGCGCGCCAGGCGGCATCGGTGAGGGGCTCGGTCAGGTCGACGTACAGATCGATGTCTCCGCCGCGGGCATGGTCGTCCACTCGGGAGCCGAATAGCCAGACCTGGGCGTTCGGCCCGAAACACTCGGCGGCGCGGGCCTTGATGATACGGACTTGGTCGTCTGTGAGGCGCATGCTACACCACTCACGGTCACAAATCGCCCTATTCTTGATCCCCTCACCCTAGCCCTCTCCCGGAGGGCCCGGAGGGAGAGGGGATCTAAGGAGGCGATTTATGACCGTGGCCAGTATATCTGTTACGCCTGGCAATCATATCCTTTGTGCAGCGAGGCATAACCCAGGGATTGGCCATGGTCTACCCGGATTCCGCTGCGCTTCCTCCGGGCTACGATTGCTGCCAATCGTCGACGCGAGGCCGGCGTTATCCCACCGACGCGAACGACAGCGCGCTGTCCTTTTCCGGCAGGCCGCCGACGCGGGCGACGCGCACGGCGCAGAACTTGAACTCCGGGATCTTGCCGTAGGGGTCGAGGGCCTCGGTGGTCAAGAGGTTAGCGGCGGCCTCGTTGTAACAGAAGGCCATGAACACCGAATTGCGCTGCATGCCGGTATCGGATCGAGCGCGTCCCTCGATGCTTCCGCGCCGGGAATCGATCCTGATCATATCTCCGGGCAGGGCGCCGATCTGGTTCAAGTCCTCGGGGTGGATGCTGATGACGGGCTCGGGCTCCAGGGCGTCGAGCACGGTGGCGCGGCGGGTCATGCTCCCGGTGTGCCAGTGCTCGAGTTGGCGGCCGGTGATGAACACGAAGGGATAGTCCTCGTCGGGCCACTCGTTGGCCTCGATGTAATCCGCCGGGACGAAATGGCCGCGGCCGTCCTCGGTCGGGAAGCCGTCGGTGAAGATCACCGGGTCGCCGGGATCGCCCTCCTCGATGAGCGGATAGGTGAGCGAGTGCACCCGCATGAGCCGGTCCCAGGTCATGCCGGCCATGGTGGGCACGGCCTTGCGTATCTCCTCGAAGACCTCCTCGGGGCCCTCGTCGTTCCAGTCGAGGCCGATGCGGCGCGCGATCTCCTGGATGATCCAGAGGTCCTGGCGCGCGTCGCCGGGCGGATCGATGGCCTGGCGGCCGAGCTGTACGCGCCGGTCGGTGTTGGTGAAGGTCCCGGTCTTCTCCGGGAAGGCCGAGGCCGGGAGGATCACGTCCGCAAACCCCGCGGTCTCGGTGAAGAAGATGTCCTGCACGACCAGGTGATCCAATAACGCTAACGCCTCGCGGGCATGGTTGAGATTGGGATCGGACATCGCCGGGTTCTCGCCCATGATGTACATGCCCTTGATCTCGCCGTGGTGGATGGCGCTCATGATCTCGACGACCGTGAGCCCCGGATAGGGATCGAGGCGCGTACCCCAGAGCTGCTCGAAATACTGGCGGGCCTTGCGGCTCTTCACCGGCTGGTAGTCGGGATAGACCATGGGGATGAGGCCGACATCGGAGGCCCCCTGCACGTTGTTCTGGCCCCGCAGGGGATGGAGCCCCGTTCCCGGCCGGCCGATCTGGCCCGTGAGCAAGGCGAGCGAGATCAAACACCGGGCGTTGTCCGTTCCGTGGATGTGCTGGGAGATCCCCATGCCCCAGAAGATGATGGAGGCCTTGGCGCTCGCATACACGCGTGCAATCTCTTTGATCAGCTCGGGGGGCACGCCGCAGAGCGGTGCCACGCGCTCCGGGCTATAGCCCTTGACCGTCTCGGCCACCGCCTCGAAGCCTTCGGTGTGCTTTACGATGTACGCGACGTTGTGGAGCCCCTCGGCGATGATGGTGTGCATCATGGCGTTCAAGAGCAGCACGTCGGTGTCGTTCCGGAACTGAACAAAGTACCGGGCATGACGCGCCAGATCGGAGCGGTAGGGGTCCATGACGATGAGCGTCTTGCCCGACTTGGCGGCGTTCTTCATGAAGGTCGCGGCGACAGGATGGTTGATCGTGGGACGCGCCCCGATGATGACGATGACCTCGGCATCCGCGACATCGGCGACGGGGTTCGAGACCGCGCCCGAGCCCAAGGTCTGGAGCAGGGCGGCCACCGAGGAGGCGTGGCAGAGCCGCGTGCAGTGGTCCACGTTGTTGGTGCGGAAGCCGGTGCGCACCAGCTTCTGGAACAGATAGGCCTCCTCGTTGCTGCCCTTGGCCGAGCCAAAACCGGCGAGCGCGTTCGGCCCCTTCTTGTCGCGGATGCGCTTGAGCCCGCTTGCCGCGAAGTCCAGGGCCTCGTCCCAGGTAGCCTCGCGGAAGTAGGTCGCGAGGTAGGTGGGGCTCAGGAGCTTGTGCGTCTTCGGGGTCCCGGGCCGTCGGATCAGCGGCTTGCGCAGCCGGTCGGGGTGATGGACATAATCGAAGCCGTAGCGCCCCTTGACGCACAGCCGGCTGTGGTTGGCCGGCCCGTCGCGACCGTCCACATAGAGGATCTTGTTGTCCTTGACATTGAAGGTCAAAAGACAGCCGACGCCGCAATAGGGGCAGGTCGATTCGACTTTCTTCTCCGGCTCGATGAGGCCGACGTTGCGGGCCGGCATGAGCGCCCCGGTCGGGCAGGCCTGGACACACTCCCCGCAGCTCACGCAGGTGCTGTCGCTCATGGGATCGTCGAGGTCGAAGACGATCTTGGACTGCGGGCCGCGGAAGGCATAGCCGATGACGTCGTTGACCTGCTCCTCGCGGCAGGCGCGCACGCAGCGCGTGCACTGGATGCAGGCGTCGAGGTTGACGGCGATGGCGGGGTTGGTGAGGTCCGGCGCCGGCTGCTGGCGGCCGGGGAAGCGCGAGGGGCCGAGCTTGAGCCAGTCCGCCCAGTGGTCCAGCTCGGAGCGCCGGGTATACGGCGAGGGTCCCTGATCCGGCATGTCGGAGAGCAAGAGCTCGACGACGAGCTTCTGGGAGTGGCGGGCACGCTCGCTGTCGCTCCGGACCTCCATGCCTTGGGTGGGCTTCCGGCAGCAGGAGGGGGCCAGCGCCCGCTCGCCCTCGATCTCGACCACGCAGGCCCGGCAGTTGCCGTCCGGCCGATAGCCTGGCTGATAGCAGAGGTGCGGGATGTCGACGCCGACGCGCTTCCCGGCCTCGAGGAGGGTTTCGTCCGGCAGGGCATGGACCTCGCGGCCGTCCAGGGTGAAGGCGATGGTCTCGGGTTCGGGTAGGGGCTTGGGGATGGCGGCCATGTCAGACGAACTCCTCCGGGAAATACTTGCTCGCACAGCGCAAGGGGTTGGGCGCGGCCTGGCCGAGCCCGCAGATCGAGGCATCCTCCATGGCCCGGGCCAATTCTTCCAGGAGGTCGGTGTCCCAGACGTCCCGCTCCATGAGCTTCACGGCCTTGGCCGTGCCCACCCGGCAAGGGGTGCACTGGCCGCAGGATTCGTCCTCGAAGAAGCGCAGGGCATTGAGCGCCGCATCGCGGGCGCGGTCGCGATCGGATAGCACGATGATGGCGGCGGAGCCGATGAAGCAGCCGTGGCGGATGAGCGTATCGAAGTCGAGGGGCAGATCACCGAGCGACGCCGGCAGGATCCCGCCCGAGGCGCCGCCGGGGAAATAACCATAGAACGCGTGGCCCGGCAACATCCCGCCGCAGTATTCCTCTATCAGCTCGCGCATGCTGATCCCGGAAGGCGCCAGGTGCACGCCGGGTTTTTGCACGCGGCCGCTGACCGAGTAAGAGCGCAGTCCCTGCCGTCCGCGCCGCCCTTCCGAGGCGAACCACTCGGGACCGCGCTCGATGATGTCGCGCACCCAGTACAGGGTCTCCAGGTTGTGCTCCCGGGTGGGCCGGCCGAAGAGCCCGACCTCTGCCACATAGGGCGGCCTCAACCGTGGCATCCCGCGCTTGCCCTCGATGGACTCGATCATGGCCGACTCCTCGCCACAGATATAGGCCCCGGCGCCGCGCCTGAGGTGGATGGGCGGGAGCGGGCAGGGCGGATCCTGGGTAAGCCCATCGATCTCCTGGGCGAGCATTCGGCGGCAGCCGGCGTACTCATCGCGGAGGTAGATATAAACCGCCTCGGCCTCGATGGCCCAGGTGGCGATCAGCATGCCCTCCAGGAAGCGGTGCGGGTCGCGCTCCAGGTAATGGCGGTCCTTGAAGGTGCCGGGCTCGCCCTCGTCGATGTTGATGGCCACGAGCCTCGGTTTGGGCTGATCGCGCAGGATGCGCCACTTGCGTCCGGCGGGGAACCCGGCGCCGCCCAGGCCCCGGAGCTTGGAGTCTTCGAGTAGCTTGACGATGGCCTCGCGCTCGCGGCGGCCCTCGGCGCAGGCGGCGAGGGTCTCATAGCCGCCCTCGCGGCGGTACTCCGCATATGGGATGCACTTGGGCAGCGGCGCCTCGGTCTCGCCGGCGATGACGGCGTCTTCCACGCGCTCGATGCTCGCCGCCTCGATGGGGTTCTGCCCGACCACCGCCACCGGCGCCGCCTGGCAGCGCCCGACACACGGCACGTGCTGCACCCGGACATTCTCGCCCAGCCGCTCCTCGAGCCCGGCGATGAGCTCGCGCGCGCCGAACAGCTCGCAGGTGATCGAGTCGCAGACGCGCACGGTCAAGGCCGGAGGCAGCGCCTCGCCTTCCTTGACGACATCGAAGTGGTGGTAGAAGGTCGCGACCTCGTAGACCTCGGCGAGCGGCAGCCGCATCTCCTGGGCGAGCGCGGCGAGCAGCGCCGCCGGCAGGTGGTGGTAGCGGTCGTTGATCCGGTGCAGGTGCTCGATCAGCAGGTCGCGGCTGCGCGGCGCCTCGCCGAGCAGCGCGCGCACCTGCTCTACGGCTTTCGGGTCGACCGCCCGCCCCTTCGGGATCGGCCGCGCCC
>JBQTJM010000059.1:0-1573 GCA_052387115.1 Gammaproteobacteria bacterium
CGCGGGTCAGGACGCGGCTGTCGCGGGCCGGCAGGAGCACTTCGACGCGCTCGAACTCGGAGCCCTGGGCCTTGTGGATGGTCATGGCGAAGGCGGTCTCGTGCTCGGGCAGGCGGCTGGGGGCGAGCGGGCGGGTGCCTTCGCCGCCGTCTGGGAAGTGGACGAGGAAGCGGCCTTCGGGTCCGGGGAGGGTGACGCCCACATCGCCGTTGAAGACGCGCACCGTGTAGTCGTTGGCCGTGATCAAGACCGGGCGTCCGGCGTACCAGGAGGCGCCGGAGGGCGGCCCGCCGAGAGCCCCGCGGATGCGTTCGGTGAGGAGCGCGTTGAGGCGGGCGGTGCCTTGCTCGCCCTCGCGCATCGCGCATAAGACCCGGCGGCGCTCGAAGGCCGCGAGTACCACTTCGGGTGGCGAGCCGCTTTGCACCGCATCGAGATACTCGGCATAGCCCTCGATCAGGGTCGCGGCCAGCGGCCCCGCCCCGGACACCGTGTCCTGCCACAGGACCTCGGAGCCGACTTCCCCCCCGGAGCGCCCCGCCAGCCGGGCCAGCAGCGCTTCGGTATCTCCTTTCCTGACACGCTCGACCAGCGCCCCGATCGCGCCCCTGTGTCTTGTACAATAGGTATTTTGTTCGGGTAGCCTTCAATGAATACTGTTCATGAAATCGAGAACGCTGTGAGTAAGCTTTCCCGTGAGGAGCTTTCTCTCTTCCGGATCTGGTTTCAGGAGTTCGATGCCGGCGCCTGGGACCAGCAGTTCGAGGCCGATGTCAAGGCGGGTCGCCTTGCTGCCCTAGCCGAAGAAGCACTGCGCGATCTACGCGAGGGTCGGTGTACCGATCGGTGAAGCACCGTGCCAACCCTAAGTTTTGGCAGTTTTACGCTGCGCTGCCCGAGAACATTCAACGGCTCGCCGACGAGAGCTACAAGCTTCTCAAACGTGACCCCCGCCACCCATCGCTCCACTTCAAGAAGGTGGATAAGTATTGGTCGGCAAGGGTAGGCATTCACTACCGCGCGGTCGCTATCGAAGATGACCAAGATGTTGTTTGGTTCTGGATAGGGCATCACAGCGAATATGATCAACTTGTGCGCGGCCGGTGAATTACAGCGCACCCTATCGCTTGCTTACTAAATCCCACGGTCTCGCTGCCTATCCCGCCGCAAGAGGTCGGCCCGCGGGTCCTGCGTACCGAGACCACGGCTGTCGCGGCCCTGAGCGCCTGCAGGCGCCGTGGGGCAATGTCGGTTAGGTTAGGCGCTCCGCGGACTGCGGTCGCGACGCTCTCTTGCTCGGACAGCACGGGCCTCACCGGCCGAATCCCTCCCAAAGCCCCAATGGCGCTTGCGGTGATCTCCGGGTGATCGTGTCGCGGAGCACCGCGGGTCTGGCCCACAGACGCACCGAGGCGCGCGCTCGCGTGAGGGCCGTATAGAGCAACTCGCGGGTCAGGACGCGGCTGTCGCGGGCCGGCAGGAGCACTTCGACGCGCTCGAACTCGGAGCCCTGGGCCTTGTGGATGGTCATGGCGAAGGCGGTCTCGTGCTCGGGCAGGCGGCTGGGGGCGAG
>JBQTJM010000060.1:0-19601 GCA_052387115.1 Gammaproteobacteria bacterium
TGGGTCGAACGAAGGCGTTCCGATCGCTTCTCGCAGGGCCGAGCGCCCATCGGCATCGGTGAGAAACGTTTGGCGCCGGTAGGTGTTGACGGTGAAGAAATAGGCGCCACCTGGCACGTGGGCGCGACGATAATCCGGCATGAGGGAATCATATCGCATGAACGGCGCGGGCACGCGCCCTACGCTTGCTGCGAGATGGTCTCGATGCGGCCGGCGAGCGATTCCGAGGACTGTTGCAGGAGGGCGGGCGATGCGCTCCCCAGGATGAGAAACCGGGCCGGCAGGGGGCGCCGATCGGACAGGACCCGCAGGATTGGAAACAGATCCGGCCGGCGCTGGACCTCGTCGATGACGACGATCCCACGCAAGCCCGCGAACGCGGTCACGGGCTCGGACAGGCGCGCCAGGCTGGTCGAGTCCTCAAGATCGAAATAATGGGCGGAATCCGGGGATACCAGTTGACGGGCGAGCGTCGTCTTGCCGCATTGACGGGGCCCGATCAAGGCCACGACGCGGCTTCGGGCCAGCGCCCGGCGCACCCGTCCGAGTAACTCGGAACGCTCGATCACCGGTCGATGGCACCATGAAAATCAAACACCGGATGTTCGATTTTCATGGTGGTCCGGGGACGCATGTCGAGGTTGGGAAAGGCGTCCCATCGCCGCGTTGACGGCGTTACCGGCTAGATGCGTCCTCGGGGATGGAGACCCTCCACTGGCTCGGCCTCGCGGTCCCACTCGTGCCGCCCTCGGACCATGCCGCGCGCCAGGAACTCGCCCTCGCCCAACGGACGGCCGTCACGCGCCGTGATGAGACCGTAGTGCCCGCCCGGCACCTCGACCAAGACCGCGAGGCCGATGCCCAAACAATCGGGATGATCCAGCCCATCGTCCTCCCGAGCTCGCGGAGCGATGCCGCCCCTCTGCTAGATGCGGGCGCTGTCGGTCGGTTCCTCGATGACCCGGTTCTCGATGTGGCCGATCCCTTCGACCTCGACCCGCACCACGTCGCCGATCCTGAGGTACCCCCGCGGCTTCATCAGGACCCCGACCCCGCTGCAGGTGCCGGTCGAGACGATGTCGCCCGGCTCCAGCGTGAAGGCGGTGGACAGGACTTCTACCTGCTCATAACAATTGAAGATCATGTGGCGGGTGTTGGAGGACTGGCGCAGGCCGCCGTTGACCCAGGTCCTGAGGTCCAGCGCATGGGGGTCAGGGACCTCGTCCGGCGTCACGATCCACGGGCCGATGGGGCCATGGGTGTCGAAGGACTTGCCGAGCGTCATGGTCGGCGCGCGCGCCTGCCAGTCGCGCACCGAGACATCGTTGACGACCAGAAAACCCGCGATCACCTCCCGCGCGCGCTCCTTCGGGACATGCCGGCAGCGGCGGCCGATCACGTACCCGAGCTCGCCCTCGTAGTCGAGCTTTTCCGACACCCTGGGTCGGTGGATGGGATCGTAAGGACCGTTCACGCAGGTCGACTGCTTGTTGAAGAAGGCCGGGAACTCCGGGCGCTCGCGGCCCGTTTCGGCGATGTGGTCGGCATAGTTCAAGCCGATGGCCAAGAACTTGGGCGGGCGCGGCACAGGCGGACCGAGATGCACCGCTTCCAGCGGGATCCGCCCCCGGCCGCTTTCGATGAGGCTAGCGAGCGTTTCGAGCGCCGGCCGGCCGGCCGTGAGGAACCCGAGCATGTCCCGTGGCAGCCCCGGCGCGGCCGCACCATCCGCGACCTCGTTTCCGATCAGTGCGCCGATGCGGGTCTCGCCGTCATGCGTAAAGGTGACGAGCTTCATCTCATCAGTAGGTCAATCGGCTGGCGGAAGCGCGGCCCGATGCGTAGTATGGCACAGCGGCCCGGCGATTTATCCCGGCCAGGTTCGATCTACCAGGCGAGGCGTGCCAAGCCCGTGAGAATGAAACTGGAGGTATCCTATGGCGATTACGTTCTATTGCGGTTCGGGCTCACCCCCGGCCTGGCGGGTGTGGTTGGCCTTGGAGCACAAGCGGCTCCCTTACAGCTTGCAGATGCTGTCCTTCTCGGGGAGCGACCTCAAGACCGAAGACTTCGCGCGACTCAACCCGCGCAGGAAGGTCCCGGTCCTCACCGACGGGGGGTTTACGCTGTACGAGTCGGTGGCCATCATGGAGTACCTGGACGATCGCTATCCCGATGCCGGCGATGGGAGGCTCTTCGCGGAGGACATACAGGCCCGCGCCCTCACGCGGCGTTTGATCCAGGAGGTCGACCATTATCTCGCCCCGGCCACGGGCCCGATGCTTCGCGAGGTCTTCTACAAGCCCGAGTCAGAGCGCGATGCAACCGTGATCGCGGCGGGTCGCGAGAAGCTTGCGGCCGAGCTTCGGTTCTTCGAGGGCGAATTGCGCGGGGATTACCTCGTAGGCCCCTTGAGCGCCGCGGACCATGCCCTCTATCCGATGCTGGCCTTGACCTTGCGGGCGGACCTCAAAGACGCCCGCGCCGACGTCCGCGGCCTCATCGGTCCCAAGCTCGCCGACTGGATGGGGCGGATCGAGGCCCTTCCGTATTACGAGAAGACCTATCCACCTCATTGGAAGCCGGCCTGAGCGCGGCGAGCTGCGCGATACGGCCGGACAGAGATCCGCGGCCAGCATCGGCCGACCGGAGGGGGGAATGGGGATGCGCAAAGAGCTGATCGACATCGTTGGTATGCTGGTTCGCCGCGGGCGGGTGGTGGTCACCGGACTCGCGATCGCGAGCGCCATGGGCCCCGCCCTGTCCGGCAATTATGCGCCTATGACGCGCGAGCAGGCGCTGGCGGTCCTGGCTGGCGCCGGCGCGGATCAGAGACCGGACCTGCGCAACCGGGACTTCCGGGGACAGGACCTCTCCGGTGTGGACTTCAAGGGCGCGGACCTCTTCGGCACGCACCTGCACGGCGTGCCGCTCAAGGGCGCCAAGCTCGCGCGCACCAACCTCGACATCACCATCCTGCGCGACGCCGACCTCGAGGGGGCGGACCTCCGTGGGGCCAGCATCTTCGGGGTGGTGCTCGTGGACGCCAACCTGAAGGGCGCCGACCTCACGGGGGCGCGTCTCATCGCCGATCTCCAGCGCGCCAACCTCGACGGGGCGACGCTCGTCCAGGGGCGTTTCGGCGCGGACATGAAGAACCAGCCCATGGGCAAGCTCAGCACGCGCATGGTCAGTGCCAAGCTCAGAGGGGCGGATCTGACCGGCACCGATCTGTCCGGATGCGACGTGCGCTTCGCGGATTTCACCGGCGCCAATCTGACCGACACCGATCTGTCGCGCTGCGACCTGCGCGCCGCCGACTTCACCGCTGCCGACATGACCCGCACGCGCCTCACCGAAGCCACCCTGGATGGGGCGAAGTTCCATCAGATCAAGGGCCGCGACACGCTCATCGGCCTCGACAGCGCGACGGGCCGGGACGCGGCCAGCTTCGACTGAAGCACAACCGAAATTAAATAAGAGGGGATTCGCGCATGCTGTCCGACAACCATGTCCCAACGGTCAAACCCGCCTGGATGTCGCCCATCGAAACGCGCCAGGAGCGGGCCGACTATTATTTCCGAACGGTCCTGGAGGGCCAGCGCGAGTGGTACTCGAAGGGCGCCCGGAAACAAAAGCGCCGCTATTTGGCATTCTCCATCTGCGTCATCGTCCTTGGCGCGCTGATTTCGCTACTCCAAGTGCTGGATACGGCGGTTTGGGTACCATTTCTTACCGCCGCGCTAGGTGCCGCCGTCGCCATCAGCCGGGCGGTGGATGCCTTGCTGCGTCCCGGCGAGACCTGGCAAGCCTACCGCAAGGCCTCCGAAGGCATGAAACGCGAATACCGCCTGTATCTCAACAACGCGGATGCATACGCCGCCGCAGAGGACGAGGCCAGCGCCTATCGCCTCCTGGTCGAGCGGGTCGAAGCCATTATCGCCGAGGAACAGCAACTCTTCTGGCAGTCTCAAGCCAAGGGTGGGTCCCAGCAGGAACCACCGAAAGTGCCTGAGCAAGGCGCATGAGAGAATCTTCAACGGCTGCCGGACGGGATGACCGCGATATTCATCAGCCACAGCAGCGGCTACCACGCGGCGGATCCCGGCATTCGCTGCCGGATCGACATGCGTTATCCCATGATCCCGATGCCCGCTAGCGCCCGCGCTGATAAGTCCCGATGAGCTCGGCCTCGCCCAGGATGTGCCCGGCCATCGCCTGCTCCAGCTCGGCCTTGGTGGCCTGGGGCAGCGACAGCACGGTATCGAGGGCGTAGAGCCTGTGGAAGTAGCGATGGCGCCCGATGGGGGGGCAGGGGCCGCCATAGCCCGTGCGTCCCCAGTCGTTGTGCCCCTCTTTGGTCCCCGGCGGGAGCGCCGCTGGACCGACCGCTTCGGGCAGGCCCTTGGCGCTGGGCGGGAGGTCGTAGAGCACCCAGTGTACCCAGATGCGCTTGGGGGCTTTGGGATCGGGCACGTCGGGGTCGTGCACGATGAGCGCGAGGCTCCGGGTCCCCGGCGGGACTTCGGACCAGTAGAGCGGCGGCGAGCGATCGGACCCGTCGCAGGTGTATTGCCGCGGGATCTCCGCCTGGTGGGCGAAGGCCGGGGAGGTGATGGCCAAAGAAGTGATCGGGACAGGCATGGCGGGGTCGCCTCCGGGTGTCGTGTCGGCCGCCGCGACCGCGGCGGGCCAGGGGCCCAACAGTAGAGAAAGTTGGGCGAGCAGCATGAAAAGGGAGGGAGTCATAGCGGGCTGGTGGATGTGAATGGTGAATGGTGAATGGAGTGGCGGCCGCTTCACAGCACCACCGGTTCCCAGCCGAACTCCTCGACGATCCGAAAGACATCGGTATCGCTCACGATCCCGACCGGGATGTCGTGCTCCTCGACCACGACGCGCCGGATGTTCGACTCGACCATGCGTGAGGAGCATTCCTGCAGCGACATGTCGGTGGGCACCGTGACGAGCGGTTTGCTCGCGATCTCCTCGACTTTGACGCGGGCCGGAGAACGGTTGGCGTGCACGATGCGGCTGATGATGTCGCGCTGGGTCATGATGGCCCAAAGCCCATCCGTGCCGGGCTCGACGACCACGCTGCTGATCTCGCGCTCGCGCATCAGGTGCATGACCTCGCTCACGAACACTCCGGGTTTGACGGTCATGATGGGACTCGCGATGTCCCCGACCGTGTGTGGCGTCCGCCCCGAGGCCTTCATTTCCGCGATGGGCTCCGCGACGCGGCGGGCCTCGCGCTCGCGACGCTCTTCTTCGACGGCGCGTTCCCGTTCGGCGCGCCGCGCCCCGATGTCCACATCCGCCCCCATCTCTTCGATGAGCGCGTCGGCGAAACCGCTGGTCGAGACCTCGGTGGCCCCCGCCATGAGGCGCGCGAAGTCGTAGGTGACGATCTTTTTCTGGATGACCTCGGGAAAGGCGAAGGTGATGAGATCGGCGGCCTCCTTCCAACCCAGGTATTCGAGCATCATGACCCCGCTGAAGAGCAGGGAGCCGGGATTGACCTTGTCGAGGTTGGCGTACTTCGGGGCCGTGCCGTGGGTGGCCTCGAAGACCGCGACATGGTCCGCCATGTTGGCGCCGGGCGCGATGCCGACGCCACCGACCTCGGCCGCGATGGCGTCCGAAAGATAATCGCCGTTCAGGTTGGTGGTCGCGATGACATCGAACTCGTTGGGGCGCAGCAGCATGAGCTGGAACATGATGTCCGCGATGCGGTCCTTGATGACCACGCGACCTTCGGGGCGCTTGCCGCCGTAGACGCTGAAGAGATCGGCCTCGGTCACGGTCTCATCCGCGAACTCCTCGCGGGCGACCTCATAACCCCATTGCCGGAAGGCGCCCTCGGTGTATTTCTGGATGTTGCCCTTGTGGACCAGGGTGACGCTCTCCCGGCCATAGTCCAGGGCGTAGCGGATGGCCTTGCGTACCAGGCGCTTGCTGCCGAAGGCGCTCATGGGCTTGATCCCGAGCCCGGAATCTTCGAAGAACTCGGCCCCGAATTCGGTCTTGAGGAAGGCCTCGAGCTTCCTGGCCTCGGGGCTGCCGGCGCGGTATTCGATGCCCGCATAGACGTCTTCGGTGTTCTCGCGATAGATCACCACGTCCACGAGCTCGGGCGCGCGGAGCGGGGAGGGCACGCCCGGGTAGTAGCGCACCGGCCGCACGCAAGCGTACAGATCGAGATCCTGCCGGAGCGCCACGTTGAGCGAGCGGAAACCGCCTCCGACGGGCGTGGTCAGGGGGCCCTTGATGGAGATGATGATGTCGTTCATGACCTCCTTGGCCTCCTCGGGAAAGAAATCGCCGTCGTATTTCTCGGAGGCCTTCTCGCCCATGTACAGCTCCATCCAGCGGATCTTGCGCCGGCGCCCGTAGGCCTGCTCGACCGCCGCGTCCCAGACCCGCAGGCAAGCGCGGGTGATGTCCGGCCCGATCCCGTCGCCCTCGACGAAGCCCAAGATCGGATCGTCGGGCACCCGCAGCCGCCCGTTCTCCACCGTGATCTTGGTCCCCGCTTCGGGGTACTTTATATGTCGATAGCCCATGACCATGCTCCCCATGCTGTGACGGCAGCGTCTCATTCTAACTCCCCCGTGGGGTTTGACGAGCATCGGTCCGGGGACTATCCGGAGGAGTCGTGGCACGGGCCTTCCGCGGCTGCTAGACTTTGAGGCATTACCAAAAAGGTGGGCAGGGGTCACGTGCCGAATCGGCGGGCGTGGATACAGGGCATCCTCGGTCTCGGGGTCGCGGCCGGCACACGGATACTCCTACCGGGGACGGCCTGGGGCGGCGAGCGCCTCCGTGATGCACGGGGGGATGGGTCGGTCGGAGAATCGGGGTTGCTCGAGACCCTGCCCGGAAAATGGCCGCTCATCCGGCGTACCCGGCGGCCTCCCAACTTCGAGACCCCCCTCTCGTATTTCAATGAGTGGCTGACCCCGAATCGCGCCTTCTACGTGCGCTATCACGGGGCCGTGATCCCGGAGATCGATGGGCGAGAGTGGCGCCTGCGGGTCGGCGGCCCGTCCGTGCAGCGGCCCATGGAGCTCACTCGGGAGGAGCTCAGGCGAGATTTCGAGTGGGTCGAGGTGATCGCCGTCAACCAATGCTCAGGCAATCGCCGCGGCCTGTTCGAGCCGCGCGTTCCGGGGATCCAATGGGGTTATGGGGCCATGGGCAACGCGCGTTGGCAGGGGGTCAGGCTCGGCGATCTCCTGAGGCGAGCGGGCCTCGCCAAGAGCGCGGTGGAAGTCGTGTTTCAGGGCGCCGACTCGCCGGTCCTGCCCGGAACCCCGGATTTCGTCAAGAGCCTGCCCCTGCCCAAGGCCTTGCACGAAGACACCTTGGTGGGCCTGGAGATGAACGGGGAACCGCTCCCGCATTGGCACGGCGCGCCGGCGCGCCTGGTGGTGCCCGGTTGGACCGCGACCTACTGGATGAAGCACCTCGCGGCCGTCGAAGTGGTGCCAGAGCCCTGCGCCGGCTTCTGGATGCAGACCGCCTACCGGATCCCCAAGGGCGCCTTCCCATCCGGCGAGCGCTTCGATTCCCAGGATACCGGGGTGACGAGCCCGATCACCGAGATCTTGATCAACTCCGTGATCACCAACCTAGAGGACGGCGCGCATTTCTCCTTAGGCCAGCAGATCGAGGTCAAAGGCATCGCCTGGGACGGTGGTCATGGGATCCGGGAGGTCGCGGTGTCCCTCGACGAGGGTCGCTCGTGGCGTCCCGCGGATCTCGAACCGGACCGCGGGCGCTATGCCTTTCGCCCATGGGTTTACCGGTTCACGCCGGTGACGAAGGGCGGCCATAGCCTGTGGGCCAAGGCCACGAGCCGGAGCGGTGAGACCCAGGGTCCGACGCTCATCGCCAACCCGGCGGGCTATCACCACAACCGGGTGCAGCGTCTCGGCATCGTGGTGGGGTGAGAGTTTGTGAAAAAACCTACTGCGCTCGGGATCTCGCGCTGCATCCTCGGCGCGCCAAGCAGGGCCACTCCCTGGCCCTGGCTTCCCGGCGGTGCTCGGAATCCTCATGTATTTCGACATACACTCCGGTTCCTGCGCTCCGGCGGAACGCGACCTCCCTTCGCTCGCGACGTTTTTTTCACAAACTCTGAGTCGGGATCGATGGCCGGGACGTGGCACCCACACGGTGTTTCCGCCCGACGGGAGTGGCCGATCGATGGCGACGCCCAGTGCGCCGGGTGGCAACGTGCGAGGCGTGCTTGGGTCCTGGTGCTTGCGGCGCTAGCCCACCCGGCACATGCGGACCAAGGGCAGATCGTCCTCAAAGCCGGGACCGGCAGGGAGCAGGTCACGAGCCACTGCCAGACCTGCCACAGCCTCGACTACGTCGAGATGAACGCCGGCTTCCTGGACCGCGCCGGCTGGGAGAAGAGTGTGAACAAGATGATCGACGTGATGCACGCCCCCATCCCCAAGGACGAAGTACCGGCGATCGTCGAGTACCTGACCGGAAGCTACGGCCGGTGATAACCGCGGGGCCTGTCTGAGCCCGTGCGGGCCGAGTGACCCTCACGGGCGCGGCGGGGTGCTTCGCGCCTTAGTCCCCTTCCACGACGTGCTTTAGGCGCCTCAAAGCGTCGGCCGATTCGGCCTGGATGCGGTTGCGTAGGGAGAGAAAATCACCGATGCCATCCATGAGGGCCGGAACGTTATAGGAGAGCTCACGCTTCACACGGGCCCCGCCCGGGGCCGCCAGGAATCCATAGATCAGGGTAGCGGTCCCGCCATCCGGGCACACCCCGCTCAGCACCCAGCGATGGGGCGGGCGGAGCTCCCGTACCGTCCAGGTGATCCGGCCGCGCTTCCCGGCGACCAGGAATTCCTCCGTAAACGAATCTCCGAGTGCGGGAGGGGGGGTACCCGCTGTGGTGGGTGATCCCGTCCAGTGCCACTGCGATTGGCGACAGGCGCGGATCACGAACTCGAAGACCCGCTCCAGCGGCTGGTTGATGACGACGCTCGTACGGATGTTCGGCATGGCTCGTCGTTCTTTCGGATACCCCAGAGCCCCTGTTTGAGCCTCGCCTCAGACGGGGGATTGTCCTAAGGGCGGGGCAGCTGGCCTTGAGAAATGGCTACAACAGGGCACGCGCGCCGGCCTCCGCGATCTGACCGTCTTCCGAGGACTTGACGCCGCTGACACCGATGGCGCCCACGATCTCGTTTTCGTAAACGAGCGGCACGCCACCTTCGATCGGCAGCATCCCGGGCATCGCCAGAAAGCCGTAACGGCCGCTCGTCACCGTTTCCTCCCAAACCCTGGTAGGCCGCCGGAACATGAGTGCCGCGCGTGCCTTGGTGATGGCCACCTCGATGCTGCCGAGCTGCACGCGCTCGCGCTGGAGGTACATCAGATGGCCACCGTCGTCCACCACGGCGAGGACCACGTTCCAGCCGTTCTGCTCGGCCTCGGTCTCCGCTGCGGCGACTACGCGCTTGACGTCATCGAGGCTGAGGATCTTTTTGTTGTACATGTTCCCTCTCGGCATCGAGCCCGGTTTCGTGGTGCGCGTGCCATTCTACGCCATAGGAAAGTGCGGGACGATCTCGCAGTGCCGCAAATGAAGAGCCCGGCTTTCGGCCGGGCTCGTGGCGAGAATTGGAGGCTTCCCGGTTACGATGGCCTCGGGCTGCTCGATGCCTACGGAGCGCTAACCTCGAAGCTCCCCAGGGTGGTAGCGCGCAGGTTGCCTTCCCCTCCACCGCCTCCGCCGCCTCTCCTTCCGTTCTTGCTTATCGAAACCACGTAGTGGTGCTCACCCGCGACCCAGAAGCACCCCGGGAGCACCTCGATGGTGTAGATCCCGGTACCGACGTTGGTGAACGCACTGGGCGTCACGGGGCATCCACCGGCCGGCACGTTGAAACCGCTCACGAGGCTCCAGCCTCTAGGCAGGACGTTATTGCCGTTCGGTGCAAAGCCGGTTGCGGGTCTGCCGTCGGGCTTGGTCACGACCACGCTCAACTTTGCCGGTAGCTGGTTGCCCGCCACCGCCAGACCGGCGTTGCCCTCGGTCTGCAAGGTCGCTCCGACCGGACCTGCCGCCGTTGCCGTCAGGGGCGCGAGCACCAGACCTCCGGAAAGCAGCGCCACACACATCTTACCCATACCATTCCTAGCCTTCATCAGTGATTCTCCGTAAAGTGGACCGAAACCCTCGCCGCGCCCGTCGTTTAGCGGCTCCCGGGGTAAGTCACTTGATGGGAATCGACGCGTGTGGGGGCTAGATATCCGGCTGCACGATGAGGGTCTCGGTGCCGAGGCTCGTCTCGATGCGTCGGGCGCCCGCTTCGGCCTCCGCGCGAGTGACGTACGGGCCGGCCAGGACCCGGTGGTAACCGCTGTTGGCCACCGGCCGGGCGGGGATCGGGGGGCCCATATGCCCGAGCATGCGCGACACCCGGTGCGCGGCCTCGGGGCTCCGGTAGCTCCCGGCCTGCACATACCACTGGCCGTTGCCGGCGGTTGCGACATCGGCTCCCGCGGCGGCCGGGGCCTCGCGGACCGAGACGGGCAAGGACGCGACCAGGTCCTCGATCGCGGGTTGTCCCGGTTCGACGGGCACCGGGAAGCCGCGCGCCAGCTCGGCGATGGACTCCGCACGGGCCCAGTCGATGCGCTCGGCACCCGTGTCACCGGCGGCCTTCGCGAGCACGCGCTGCAGGGCATCCGTCGGGATCTTGGACTCGGCCAGCGGCGCATGGACCTCGAGGTGCAGGACGCCGCCATCCCAGGCGGCCAGGTAAGGCTGGTCCACGATCCGCACCGGGGTGCCGACCGTGACCTGCTCGAAGAGCGGCTCGATGTCCTCGGGGAAGAGTTGAATGCAGCCGTGACTGACTCGCATGCCTATCCCGCCGGGCTTGTTGGTGCCATGGATCAGGTAGCCCGGCACGGCCAGCCGCAGGGCGTGGCGCCCGAGGGGGTTGTCGGGTCCTGGGGGTACGACCGCCGGCAGCGGATCGCCCGCCGCTGCGTGCTCGCGGCGGATCGATTCGGGCACGCGCCAGGTGGGGTTGGCGGCCCTTTCGGTCACCCGGGTCATTCCCATGGGGGTCGGCCATTTCTCGCGCCCGATCCCGATCGGGTGGGTGATGACGACTCGCGATCCGTCCGGACCGGGCTTGGGGTAGTAGAACAGCCGCAGCGCCGCCAGGTTGAGTACGATGCCCTCGCGCGGGGCGCGGGGGAGGATGTAACGGGTGGGCAAGAGGACACGGGCGCCCGGCCGCGGCAGCCAGGGATCGACGGCGGGGTTGGCGGCCCGGATCTCTTCATACCCGAGGTCGTAGCGACGCGCGATATCGACGAGGGTATCCTCCTCGCTGGCGGTAATGACATACAGTGCGCCGACCATGCCGGTGTCCTCCGACAAGGCGAAGGTATCGGTGCGCGGCGCGGGATCCGCCAGTACCACCGGCTCGTCCTCGCGTGCCAGCGAGGGTGGGCGTGGTGCGACGCGCTCGGCCCTCAGCCATTCGTCGACCTGGACCGGCCGGAGGCCCTGGCATCCGCTCAAACCGGAAACCAGTAGAATGAGCCCGGCGATGTGGGCCCGATGGAGCGCTGCCGATTGCGATATGTTCATGCGACCCTCGCCACGCGCTGGCTTGATCTTGATTGTAACCTATACGGCTAAGTGATTGGGAGATCTAGGCAAAGTGTTCGAGTTGATCAAGGCGGGCGGATGGGTGATGGTGCCGATCATCCTGTGCTCCGTGGTGGCGTTCGCGATCGTGCTGGAGCGTTTGTGGAGCCTCCAAACCAGACGCGTGACGCCCCCGAACCTGGTGGCCCAGGTGTGGCAGTGGTTCAAGAACGGCCACCTGGATCACAAGCGCATCCAGCAACTGCGCGCCGGCTCGCCGCTCGGGCGCATCCTGGCCGCGGGGATCGCCAACCGCAACCATGACCGCACACTCATGAAGGAGGACATCGAAGACGTGGGGCGCCACGTCGTACATGAGCTCGAGCGCTATCTCAATACCCTCGGGACCATCGCGGCGGTGAGCCCCTTGCTGGGGTTGCTCGGTACCGTGACCGGGATGATCCGGGCCTTCTCGGCCATGAGCTCCCAGGGGGTCAGCGATCCGGCCGTGGTGTCGGGGGGCATCGCCGAGGCGCTCATCACCACCGCTGCCGGGCTCATGGTCGCGATCCCCGCGCTTATGGCCCATCGCTATCTGCGCGGGCGCATCGATACCCTGGTTATCGCCATGGAGCAGGAGGCCTTCCGGCTCGTCGAGGTGATCCACGGCGAGCGTGACGACGAAGCGGTGTCCCCGGCACGCGCCGCGCGATGAACCTGCGCCCGCGGCGCCAGGACGATGTCGAGATCAACCTGATCTCGCTCATCGATGTGTTGCTATTCCTGGTGATCTTCTTCATGGTCTCGACGACCTTCGTGGAAAAGTCCGAGATCGCCCTGACGCTCCCCGAGGCCACGACCGATGCCCCGCCCGCCGCGGAGAACCAGATCGAAGTGACCATCGCCTCGCATGGCGGCTATTACGTGAACGGCAACGCGCTCGCCGACACCGGCCTCGCGAGCGTGGAACGAGCCATGGCGGAGGCCGCCAAGCCCTTGCGGGACCCCGTGGTCATCATCAACGCCGATGCCAAGGCCACGCACCAATCGGTGGTCACCGCCCTGGACGCCGCGCGGCGCCTGGGGCTCTTGCGCGTAACCTTCGCGACGGAGGCGTCGGGGCAGCCTTAGCGCGCCGTTGTCGCCGCCAGGCGCTTTTCGATGGCGGCATCGAGGTCGAGCAGGTGGCGGGTATTGGCGGCGAGATCGCCGCGTCCGATCCGAGAGCTCGAACGCATCCCCAACGTGCTGCCGCCCTCCGCGGGCTCGACCCGGACCACGACGTCGTCCTTGAAACGCCACAAGGCGCTCTCGACCACGGCCGTGAGGCTCACGCCCGCTGGGTCTTCGGAGGCGATCTTCCAGCCCAGGCCCCCGATGGCCTCGCGTGCCGCCGCGTACAACCGATCGGTCGGCAGTGCGTACAAGCGCGGCCGCAGCTCCGGAAACGGGTGATCGGGTCGGGTTTCCGCCACGTGGGTGCTGAGGTAGGTGACGAGACGGGCCCATAATCCCGGGGGGGCCATCATCGGCGGGCGGTTAGCGATCAACCCCCCGGCGATCAGCCCCAGGACGAGGATGGATATAATCGATAACGAAACGGTCAACATAACGAGCCTGCGTGACACGACGGGATCCTCCGACCCGTATCACGATAGTCTATTGGGGAACATGAGCAGTTTCCTGCAAACCGGCGGGTGTGTAATGACACATTTTATATTTTACATCAGTTTGATGGTCGGAGGTGGCGCGATGGCGTGGGATGGCACGGGTTACAAACCGCCGTCACCGGACGAGATCCGGGCTCGGCTCACCGAGGAGCAGTTCCGGGTCACGCAGGAGGACGGGACCGAGCAGGCGTTCCAGAACCCCTACTGGGACAACAAGAGGCCGGGGATCTACGTCGATGTCGTTTCCGGCGAGCCCCTGTTCAGCTCACTTGACAAATACGACTCGGGTACCGGCTGGCCGAGCTTCGCGCGCCCGCTGGTGCCGAGCAACGTGGCCGAGCATCAGGATCGATCCTGGTTCATGGTGCGTACCGAGGTCCGCAGCAAGCACGCCGATTCCCATCTCGGCCATGTCTTCGACGACGGTCCGGCCCCGACCGGAAAGCGCTATTGCATGAACTCGGCAGCGCTGCGCTTCATTCCCAGAGAGGACCTGGAGAAGGAAGGCTATGGCGAATACGCGGGTCTGTTCGGTGCCAGCGACGATCAACAGGCGCCCTGATCCCTCGCGGCCTGCTATGAGTCGATCGCCCGGGTCCAAGCCGGAACTACCCCCTCCATCGGTATATCCAGGCCATCGGTGTATCCAGGAATATCAGATCACGTGGAGACGTCCTCCTAAACTGCGGCGCGTTGGTGGCGACGGCCCGGTAAACCGCCAGCGCCACGACCAGTGTGGTGAGCACCGCGCCTCTCCCGGAGATTAGCTATTAGCCGAACAGTTCCCTGAGCTTCGCGCCGGGATCGGCTGCGGCCATGAACGATTCCCCGACCAGAAAAGCGTTCACACCGTTGCGCCGTAAGCGGGCCACCTCCTCGACGGTGCAGATGCCGCTTTCCGTCACGACCGTGCGATCGGGAAAGACATCGACCAAGAGGTCCAAGGTCGTCTGGATGTCGGTTTGGAAAGTGCATAGATCACGGTTGTTGATGCCGATGAGCGGGGTGCGCAGCATGAGGGCCCGCTCTAGTTCCTCGCGGTCGTGGACCTCGGGCAGGACGTCCATGCCGAGCGTCTGGGCCAGGCCCGCAAGTTCCTGGAGGCGAGCGTCCGAGAGGCCCGCCACGATGAGGAGCACACAGTCCGCCCCCAGCAGGCGTGATTCGTAGATCTGGTAGGGGTCGATCATGAAGTCCTTGCGCAGGACCGGCAAGGCGCAAGCGGCGCGGGCCTCCCCGAGGTGTAGGTCGGCCCCTTGGAAATACCGGACATCGGTCAGTACCGAGAGACAGGTGGCCCCGGCCCCGGCGTAGGCCCGCGCCAGAGATGCGGGGTCATAATCCTCCCGGATCACACCCCGGCTCGGGGATGTCTTCTTGCTTTCGGCGATGACGGCGGGCCGGCCTTCCCTGACGCGCCGAGCGATGGCTGCCGCGAAACCGCGCGGCGGCGATGCCGAGGCGGCCAGGGCCTTGACCTCGGCGAGTGACAAGCGCGCCTGTCGCTCGGCTACCTCGTGTGCTTTATGAGTCAGGATCTCCCGCAGGACGTCGTGCTCGGGCATGGGATACTCGGTCGGGGTTCAAACCACTCGCGAAGCCGGCATGACTAATAGACAGCCCCACAGACGTCATAGTCCCCGGCCTCGTCGACCAGCACCCGGCAGCGGTCTCCCGCGCGCAGGCCGTGCGCATCGCGGATATAGACCTTACCGTCGATCTCGGGGGCGTCGGCGAAACTGCGGGCCGTTGCCTGACCGTCTGCCACCTCGTCCACCAATACCTCCATGCTTTGTCCGATCCTGGCGCGGAGGCGCTCGCGGCTGATCCGAAGTTGGGTCTGCATGAGGCGGTGGTAACGCGCCTCTTTGACCTCCGGGGGAACGGGATCGGGCAGGTCGTTGGCCTTCGCCCCGTCCACGGGGGAGTACTGAAAGCAACCCACGCGGTCGAGTTGCGCGGCCGACAGGAAATCGAGGAGGACCTCGAAATCAGTCTCGGTCTCTCCGGGGAAACCGACGATGAAGGTACTGCGTAGCGCGATCTCGGGGCACACCAAGCGCCACGCCTCGATGCGTCGGAGTGTGTCCTCGGCCGCTGCGGGACGGCGCATGCGCTTGAGGATCCGGGGGCTCCCGTGCTGGAACGGTATGTCGAGATAAGGCAGGACCAATCCCTCGGCCATGAGCGGGATGAGATCATCGACATGGGGATAGGGATAGACGTAGTGCAGCCGCACCCACACGCCCAGCTCACCCAGGCCGCGCGCCAGATCGTAGACGTGACTCCGCCAGGTGCGGCCGTGCCACGCGTCCGTGCGATGATGGAGATCGACACCGTAGGCGCTGGTGTCCTGCGAGATCACCAGGAGCTCCTGGACCCCTGCGGCCACCAGGCGCTCGGCCTCGCGGAGCACCTCGCCGATCGGGCGGCTCTGTAGCCGGCCCCGCAGCGCGGGGATGATGCAGAAGCTGCAGCGATGGTCGCAGCCCTCGGATATCTTGAGGTAGGCGTAGTGGCGCGGCGTCAGCTTCACGCCCTGGGGCGGGAGGAGGTCCAGGAACGGGTCATGGCGTGGTGGGAGAAAGCGATGTACCGCGCCCACCAATTCCTCATAGCGTTGCGGGCCCGTGATCGCCAGGACCTCGGGGAACCGCACGCGGATCCTGTCGGCGCGGGCCCCCAGGCAGCCGGTCACGATCACGCGCCCGTTCTCCGCCAGGGCCTCATCGATGGCGCAGAGCGACTCATCGATCGCGGCCTCGATAAACCCACAGGTGTTGACGACCACGAGATCGGCGTCTTCATAGCTCGGCGCGATCCCATAGCCCTCGGCCCGGAGCTGGGTCAGGATGCGTTCCGAGTCCACCAGGGCCTTGGGACAGCCCAGGCTCACGAAGCCGATGCGCGGGTGGGGTTCCGTCATGGAGGAGTGTTCGGCGGGACTGGTCATATGCGAAAACCGCCGTGCCTGCGCCGCTGCAGGTAATCGGCCGCGTAAGCACCGAGCGCGACCCCCAGGACTAGGATGAGAAAAACGACGCCCGTGATCTCGGCTTTCATGAGAGCCAGCGCCGTACGCACGGCCGGCCACCCCTCGGTTGGGTCCGATGGCGGCGCGGTGGGTGCGACGGACTGGGCAACCGTTCGCGATGGGCCCGCGCTCGCACAGGCGCTCTCGGCCTCGCGGAGCTTGCGCGCTAGCTCGGCGTGCCTGTCGCGTTCGGCGGCGCACCGATCGAGCCGCGCGCCGTACGGGGATGCCGCGCGATCACCCGGTTCGGCCGCGGTGTTCGCGAGCTGCGTCTTCAGCAGTTGGTTCTCCTCTTTGATCTCTCGCTTCTCATCTTCGAGGATTGCCACCACGAGGCGCGCGGGCATTTCCGTCATCAGGTAATCGCCTTCGACCCAACCCGTTTCGCCCGCCGGGCCGCGCACCCGCGCCATCGAGCCTTTGCGTTCCAGGACTTGGAGCTTGGTTCCGGTCGGGAACGCATGGGTGAGCGGGCTCTTGGGTTTGGGGTCTCGATGCGCGCCGGCGACGAGTCTGTCGATCACGTAGACCGACTCGGGCATCGATTTCGGAGCCGTTTGCGAGGCTGCGGGGTCGGATGCGCATGCCAGTAGGCAAACTGCGATCTGGCCGAACCGTCGCATCGAGGGTATCAGGCCGCCAGTCCCAGATGCCTCAACAGGGGCTCTATGCTCGGCTTGCGACCTCGAAACGCGATGAACAGATCCATGGGATCCCGGGAGCCGCCTTGTTCCAACACCGTGTGCAGAAACTCCGCGCCGGTGGGCCGATCGAAGACCCCACGTTCCTCGAACTTGGAGTAGGCATCGGCGGCCAGCACCTCGGCCCATTTGTAGCTGTAATAACCGGCGGCGTACCCGCCGGCGAAGATATGCGCGAACCCATGCTGGAAGCGGTTGAAGGCCGGCGGTTTGACCACCGCGACCTGGTCGCGAACCCGGTCCAGGACCGCCTGGATCGCGGCACCGTCGTAGGGCCCGGTCAGCCTATGCAGGCGGAAGTCGAACAGCGCGAATTCGATCTGTCTCAGCATCTGCAGGCCGGACTGGAAGTTCCGTGCGTCCTGCATGCGCTCGAGCAGATCGGGGCCGAGCGGCTCGCCGGTCTCGTAGTGGCCGCTGATGACATCCAAGGCCGCGCGCTCCCAGCACCAGTTTTCCATGAACTGGCTCGGCAGCTCGACCGCGTCCCAGGGGACGCCGTTGATCCCGGCGATGCTCGGGTAGTCCACCTTCGTCAGGAGATGGTGGAGGCCGTGGCCGAACTCGTGGAACAGGGTGACGACCTCGTTGTGCGTCAAGAGCGCGGGCTTATCGCCGACCGGGGGTGTGAAGTTGCAGGTCAGGTAAGCGACCGGCGTCTGCAGGCCTTCGGGGCCGCGGCGCCGCACGATGCACTCATCCATCCAGGCCCCGCCACGCTTGTGAGGTCTGGCATAGAGGTCGAGGTAGAACCTGCCCCGCTGCGCCCCGTCCGGGTCGTGGACCTCGAAGAACCGCACATCGGGGTGCCAGACCTCGACCTCCGCGCACCGATGAATGGCGATGCCGTAGAGCCTACGGGCGACGGTGAAGAGACCTTCCAGCACCTTCGGTACCGGGAAGAAGGGACGGAGCGCTTCCTGTGAGAGGCTGTAACGCGCCTGCCGGAGCTTCTCCGAATAGTAGGGGAGGTCCCATGCCTCCAGGCATTTGGCCCCATGCGCGTCGCGGGCGTAGATCGAGAGCTCATCGATCTCGCGTAGGGCCAGGGATCGCGCCCGGTGTGCCAGATCCTCGAGGAACGACACGACCTCGGTGGGGTCCTTGGCCATCCTGGGAACGAGCGAATACTGGGCGAAGTCCTGAAAGCCGAGGAGGCGAGCGAGATCCCGTCGCAGGCTCAGGATCTCGACCATGGACTCGGTATTGTCGAAGCGCCCGGCGTGGGGTCCCTGGTCCGAGGCGCGCGTCGTATAGGCCTCATACATCTCACGGCGCAAGTCGCGGTCGTCGGCATAGGTCAGGACCGGCCCATAGGATGGGTGCTCCAGTGTCAGGAGGAAGCCCGGGAGGCCCTCCCGCTGCGCCGTCTGGCGCGCCAGTGCCAGGGCGGTCTCGGGGAGGCCGGCGAGGTGGGAAGGGTCGGACAGGTGTCGCTTCCAGGCCTGTGTCGCGTCGAGGAGTCGCTCTTCGAAGCCCGCCTCTAGACGTGTGAGGCGCTGCCGTATCTCACGATAGCGCTCGCGGTCGGGGCCTTGGAGCTCGATCCCGGAGAGGCGGAAGTCCCGTAAGGCGTTGTCGATGATCCTGCGCTCGGCGATCCCGAGCCGCTCGTATTCGCCATCGTCTTTGACCTGCCGGTAGGCCCGGTACAGGCCCTCGTGCTGGCCGAGCTCGGTGTGGTAGTCCGAGAGCTTGGTCAGGCATGCCCCGTAGGCCTGGCGCAGGGGCTCGCTGTCGGCGACACCGTGCAGGTGTTTGATCGGCGACCAGACCCGGTTGAGACGGTCCCCGATCGCCTCCAGCGGTGCCAAGGTGGCGGCCCAGGTGTGTCCGCCCGGCGCCTCGACGAGCGTTCGGATCGCCGTGCGGTTTTTACCGAGGACCACGTCGATCGCGGGCTCGGCGTGACCCGGTGCGATTTGCCCGAAGGCCGGCAGGCCGGCGGTATTCAAGAGCGGATTGTCCATCGGGGCGGGGGCGTACGGTCTGCGTACCGGAGTGAAACGGGCGAACACTTTAACACGCGGCCATCCGCCTGGCACGCGGGCCGGCGGGGGGCTAGAATTCCAGGCGGGCGAGTTCCAGGGGAACCACATGAAAAGCGATGCCAAGGTACTCGAGTACCTCAACCGGGTGCTGAAGAACGAGATCACCGCCATCAACCAGTACTTCCTGCACGCGCGGATGTTCAAGAACCGGGGCTTCCATGCGCTGTGCGAGTACGAGCACAAGGAATCGGTGGATGAGATGAAGCACGCCGATACGCTCATCGAGCGTATCCTGTTCCTCGAGGGCCTGCCGAACCTCCAGGACATCGGCAAGCTCATGATCGGCGAAGACGTGCAGGACATGCTCGCCTGCGATCTCAAGCTCGAGATGAGCTCCCTGCCGGTCCTGCTCGAGGCGATCGCCTTCTGTGAGACGACGCAGGATTACACCTCGCGGGAGATCCTGGAGACGATCCTGGAAGGCGAGGAGGAGCACATCGATTGGCTGGAGACACAGTTGGAGCTGGTCGATAAGGTCGGACTACCCAACTACCTGCAATC
>JBQTJM010000061.1:0-25952 GCA_052387115.1 Gammaproteobacteria bacterium
CGCAGAACGATGCGCCAGTTCGCGCGCCTCCGTTGGCGTGAGGTTGATGGGATAGGGGCTTTTTCTGGGCATGAAAGGGCGCGGCTCTCGCACCCCTTACCCTCTCACGAACCAAGCGTCTTTGCAAGCTCATTATACGTGCTAGTATTTATGAAATATGGTACTTAGAGCGACCCGCATCTTCGAGCTCCAAACCCAGGAAGTGGACAGAGGCGGTCTTTTCACGCCAGTGAGGAGTGCCAGGGCGCGGCTTCGTTCGGTCGGGTCCTCATACTCCAACGGGGTGACGGACGAGCTGGCGGTCCATGATCGGGTTGGCGACGCTTCGGCCCCGAGGTCGGATTAGAATTTCTGGTGTGGAAAGGAGTCTAGGACCCCCCGCTGCAATGTCAACTCAGAGCGCGCAGCCCCCGGGTACGCGTTGACCCCTCGAAGGTCGTGCGCTACCGTAACTTCGGGTGAGGAAACAGGCGCTCGGCCTGATGCCAACGTAGATGGCGAAGAAGACGACCGGCTTCCATTTCGAACAAGCGCTCTCGGAGCTCGAGGCCGTGGTCGAGCATCTGGAGAGCGGGGAGCTGTCGCTGGAAGAGTCGCTCCAGCACTTCGAACGTGGGATCGCCTTGACCAGGGCCTGCCAGAAGTCCCTGGCCGAAGCCGAGCAACGGGTCAAGGTCTTGATGGAGACGGATGGTCGCGAACGACTCGCGCCGTTCGAGCCGCCGGCGTCGGATCCGACCTAGTCGGGCAGGCTCCGAGCCAAGAAACGGGATGCCGCGACTGCCCGGCGCGCGCATCCGCCGCCAACCAACACCATCGGGCCAACACCATCGGGCCAACAACATCGGAGACCTACCCATGTCTTCATTCTCCGCACGCCTGCCCGAGCTCGCGGTGGCCGTCGAACGCGCACTGGAGGGCTGGCTGCCGGCCCCGAGCATCGCGCCCACGGACCTGCACCAGGCCATGCGCTACGCCGTGCTCGGCAACGGCAAGCGCATGCGGCCGCTCCTGGTCTACGCGACGGGGGCGACCCTCGGGATCGCCAGGGAGGCCCTGGACGGCCCGGCCTGCGCCGTGGAGCTGGTGCACGCCTATTCGCTGGTGCACGACGACCTCCCGGCCATGGACGACGACGATCTGCGGCGCGGCCAGCCGACCTGCCACAAAACCTTCGGTGAGGCCACGGCGATCCTGGCCGGCGATGCCTTGCAGGCGCTGGCCTTCCATGTCTTGGCCCAGGATGGGGCGATGCTGGCGCAGCCCGCCCACCGCATCCGGATGATCGACACGCTCGCGATGGCGAGCGGCTCGCGCGGTATGGCCGGGGGACAGGCACTGGACCTCGCCGCCGTGGGCCGCACACTCACCCTGGCCGAGCTTGAAAACATGCACATCCGTAAGACCGGCGCCCTGATCCGCGCGAGCGTCGTGCTGGCCGCGATGTCGAGCCCGGAGGTCGATGCAGAGGTCGTGGCGCAGTTGGACCACTACGCCAAGCGCATCGGGCTGGCCTTCCAGGTCCAGGACGACATCCTGGACATCGAAGGGGAGACGGAGGTCATCGGAAAGCCCCAGGGCTCGGATATGGCCCGCGACAAGCCCACCTACCCGAACCTCCTGGGCCTCGAGGGGGCGCGCAGGATCGCGGCGGAGCTCTACGCCGAGGCTCTCGCCGGGATCGAGCCCCTGGGCGAGGCCGGCGAACCGCTGCGTTACATGGCCGCCTACATCACCCAAAGGGACCGCTAAGGGGCCGCCGGGTAGCCGGGGGGGCCGAATGCGTTTAAGATCCAGGCATGCCCGACGCCGGACACCCCACAGAGACCATCCCCATCGAGGGCATCGAAGCGATGAACGAAAGGGCGCGCGCCATCCCCGAGATCTCGGACATCCAGAGCAGTCAGGATACCCGCCGGATCGACATCGACCGTGTCGGCATCAAGGACATCCGCCACCCCGTCGTAGTGCGCGACCGCTCCGGGCGCGAGCAACACACGGTCGCGAGCTTCAACATGTACGTCGGCCTGCCCCACAACTTCAAGGGCACCCACATGTCGCGCTTCGTCGAGATCCTGAACCACCATGAATACGAGATCACGGTGCAATCCTTCAAGCGCATGATGGCGGAGATGTCCGATCTCCTGCACGCCAAGGTCGGCCACATCGAGATGACCTTCCCCTACTTCGTGATGAAAGCGGCCCCCGTGAGCGGGGTCAAGAGCCTCATCGACTACGACGTGACCTTCATCGGCCGGGTCCAGGACGGCGTATCGAGCATCCAGGTCAAGGTCGTGGTGCCCATCACCACCCTGTGCCCGTGTTCCAAGGACATCTCCGATTACGGCGCGCACAACCAGCGGTCCCATGTCACCGTGCTGGTGCGGATCCGCGACTTCCTGTGGATCGAGGAGATCATCGACATCGTGGAATCGGTCGCGTCCTGTGAGCTCTATGGGCTCCTCAAGCGTCCGGACGAGAAATACGTCACGGAGCGCGCCTACGACAACCCGAAGTTCGTCGAAGACATCGTGCGTGACGTCGCCGTGCGCCTCAATGACGACGAGCGCGTAGCGGCCTTCGTGGTGGAATCCGAGAACTTCGAGTCCATCCACAACCACTCGGCGTATGCCATGCTCGAGCGCGACAAGGACGCCGCGCGGCCGGCCAGGGATCACTTCTCCAGGACGTAAGTCCCCGGGGCGTCCCCCAAGACTGGATGCCGGGTATTGCCGAGCGGCGGGGGTTCGGTCAAGGGGCCGCAGCGCTCCCCCAGCCACGCCGTCCAGTCCTCCCACCAGGATCCCGGGACCTTGGGGATTCCGGCGCGCCAGGCCTCCGGATCGGCGTGGTTTTCTGCATCACCGACCCAGTAGCGGCGCTTGGGCGGGTCCACCGGGGGACTGATGATGCCCATGATGTGCCCGGAGGTCGCGAGCACATAGCGAATCGGCCCCTGGACGATCCCGCAAAGCTTGAAGGTCTCTTTCCAGGGTGCGATATGGTCCTGCTCGGTCCCGACCATGTACAAGGGCTGGCGGATGCGGCGCAGATCGATGCCGCGCCCGCCGAACGTGACCGCGTCGGGCTCGATGAGGGCGTTCTTGACATAACACTCGCGCAGGTAGGTCGCGTGCATGCGCGCGGGCAGGCGTGTCGAATCGGTGTTCCAGTAAAGCACATCGAAGGGCGGCGGGTCCTCCCCGTAGAGGTAACTGCGTACCACGTAGTGCCAGATGAGTCCGTTCGAGCGCAGCATGCGGAATGACCAGGCCATGGCGGCGCCGTCGAGATAGCCTGTCCCGTCCATGAGCCCTTCCAGAAACCCGAGGCTGTCGCGGTCGATGAAGAACTCGATGTCGCCCGGGGCGGCGAAGTCCGCCAGCGCCGTCAACAGGGTAAAATGAGCGATGGGCGGCGACGCTCCGATGCCGTCCCGGTTCAACCAGGCCATCAGCGCCGTCAGGATCGTCCCACCTACACAGTAGCCGGCCGCATGGACTTGATCGGCGCCGGTGACCTCGCGGGCCACCTCGACCGCCCGCAGCACGCCCTCCAGCATGTAGTCGTCGAGATCCGTGTCGCGTGCCTCGGGACCCGGGTTCTTCCAACTGGTCATGAACACCGTGAAGCCGCGCGAGACCAGGTAGCGCACCAGGCTCTTCTGCGCGTCCAGGTCCAGGATGTAATAGCGGTTGATCCACGGGGCCACGATCACGAGGGGCACGGAGTGCACCCTTTCCGTCATGGGGGTGTACTGGATGACCTCCAAGAGCGCGTTGCGGTAGACGACCTTTCCGGGCGTGCAGGCGAGATTGCGTCCGACCTGGAACGGCGCCGGGTCCACCATGCGCACGTCGGCCCCGGAGAGGTCGGTCCCGAGTTGCCGGGCGCCGCAGAGGACGCTCAGCCCGCCGGTCGTGAGGCACTTGTGGAGGGCCTCCGGGTTGGTCCAGAAGAAGTTCGACGGCGCCAGGGCATTGAGCACCTGCCGGGCCCAGAAACCGGCCTTGCGGCGAGTCTTGTCGGGCACCTCCGGGGTGTTCTCGATGGCGTCCTCGAGCCACCGGGTAACGGCCAGATAGTGCTCCTTGATGGCATCGAAATAGGGGCTTTCGGTCCACACGGGTCCCTGGAATCGCTCATCCTGGGGCACCGGCGGGATGGTGTCCTCGACATCCTCGCCATGGAACCGCTCCCAGGTTTGGATCTGGAGCAAGGTAAGCTGCGACCAGAACTTGGCGGCCTCCTGCGCCAGCCGATCGGGCCGGCGCAACCAGGCGCCCTGCACCGCGAGGCACGAGGATGCGATGCCGAAAGGGTCCAGGCTGGTGAACGCCTGGCTTGTCCCGGGGTTCCATGGCATCACGCCGTTGCCGGGAGAGTGCAGTTTCGGGTGTTGGGACATAGGGGCATTTCTCGATGCGGGGTGGTCCTGAAGGGCTGGTCTGTACCGTGATATAGTGCAATGCAGCAATTATAACGGACCCGGCCCGGGAGAAGAATGCTAGGACGGACCGGCGGGGGTGCGGTCGCTGCTGGATCCAGAGCCGCCACCACCGTCAAGATCCCGGCGCCTGACGCGGATCGCGGTGCCGAGGCCCGTCAGATAGTTGACGAAGCCCCGGTCAGGGGACCGGAGCCTATAGCTAACTTATTGTATAGGAACGACACGTTTAACATAGCACGACTCGTGCTTGTTTACCAGCGCGCACGTGTCCTAACAGACAGTGCTTCCTCCTTAATTGGTTGTTGAGGGTGCGACTCCGCACCCTCTCTTTTTTCCGCAGCCGTTCCCGGCCGGCACCCAGTCAGTAGCCCTCGGCCTTGGCCTGATCCCACAGGGCATCCATCTCCGCCAGTTCCGCATCGCCCAACCCTCGCCCCGCGTTCGCGAGCCGACGCTCGATGAAACGGAAGCGCGCCTCGAATTTCGAGTTGGCCCGCCGCAGGACCATCTCGGGGTCCATGCCGACGAAGCGGGCGAGATTGACACAGGCGAACATCAGATCGCCGATCTCCTCCATGAGCGCCGCGTTCGTGGCCTCCGATCCGCGTGCCAGGGCCTCGCGGACCTCCGCCAGCTCTTCTCCCACGGCACCGAGGACAGCGCTCGTTTCACGCCAATCGAAGCCGACCTCGGCGGCGCGCTTCTGGAGCTTGTAAGCGCGGGTCATGGCGGGCAGGGCGAGGGCCACGCCCTGCAGCTGGCTCGAGGTCCCTTGCTGGACCCGCTCCGCCCGCTCCGTGGCCTTGTGCCCTTCCCAGGCGGCGGCCTGTGCCCGCGCATCCGGAACCGCGGCATCCGCAAACACATGGGGGTGTCGCCGCACGAGCTTGGCCGCAAGGCCGCGGGCGACCGCTGCCAGGTCGAAATCCCCGCCCTCGGCAGCGATCTGTGCGTGGAAGACCACCTGGAAGAGCAGGTCGCCCAGCTCGTCCCGGAGGTCGTGCACCGCGCCCCGGTCGATGGCGTCCGCGACCTCGTAGGCCTCTTCGATCGTAAACGGGATGAGCGAGGCGGAGGTCTGCTCGCGATCCCAGGGGCAACCGGAATTCGGATCCCGCAGACACGCCATGATCGCCACGAGCTCATCGATGGCTTGCACGACCCCCTCCGCCGACTCGTTCTCGGCCTACTGGCCGGGTGTCTACTTGATTTCGTAACGCATTTAGCATAAAAAACGGGATCGCATCGAGCGGGATGCTGCGACGAGGATGCGGCATCATCATAGCCACAAGCAACAGCCACAAGCAACGGCGGTTGCGACGGTCCCCAACATGGCACCACTGATCTTGCGCCTAGACGTCACCGGTTCCCCCATCAGGTGGATCCCGTGGCAGAACGCGGTGTGTCTCTACAGCAGGGACATGATCGCGTGGACCGCGGGTGAGCGGGTGTTCACCTTTTTCGGGGGAACTTGCAGGCGGACCGGCTGCCGCTCTTCGGTTTCGGTCAACTCCATCGTTGCCGTCAAGCGTACCCGCGCTCTGAAGCCGACCAAGCGCGGGGTCCCGCCGCTCAACAATCGCGAGTTATTCCTGCGCGACGGCAACCTGTGCATGTATTGCGGTGACGAGTTTCCCGATGGGCACCTGACTCGCGACCACGTCATCCCGCTGTCCCGTGGGGGAGATGACCGTTGGTCGAACGTCGTGGCCGCGTGCAAACACTGCAACACCCGCAAGGGCAGCCGCACGCCCGAAGAGGCCGGGGTCGGTCTGCTCGCCGTCCCTTACGTCCCGAACTGGGCGGAGTTCCTGGCGCTCTCCAATCGCCGCATACTGGCGGACCAGATGCAGTTTTTGAAGACGCAATTCAATAGCCACAAACGTCTGCTCAGTTTTCAATAAGCACCGGGGCCGTCGCCACGATCGGGCTTTTCCGGGATGAGTCGCGCCTTCGTCAAAGAACCGAGTGGGGTAGAGGACACCGGACCGCGCCCCGAGCGGCTGCGCGCGCCGATTCGATGGGCGGGGGGGCGCGGCAGCCGGCGCATGCGCGCCGTGCAGGAGCCCGTGATCCCCCTCGTCGCGGACCTCATCCACGCCCATCCGGGCACCATCTCGCTCGGGCAGGGCGTCGCTTTTTATGGCCCGCCGCCCGCCGCCATTGCGCGTATCCAGGATTTCGCCGCCGACCCGGACAACCACAAATATGGCCCGGTGCACGGGATCCCGCGCCTCTTGTCGCTCATCGAGGCCAAGCTCGCGCGCGAGAACTTGATTACCGCGGGGATCACCACGGGGGCCGCCGCCGGGACGGGATACCGCGTCATCGTCACGGCCGGCGCCAATATGGGCTTTGTCAACGCCATCTGCGCCATCACCGATCCCGGCGACGAGGTCATCCTGCCGCTGCCCTATTATTTCAACCAGGAGATGGCGATACGCATGCTCGATTGCACTCCGGTCGTGGTGGAGACCGACGAGCGGTTTCAGCCCCGCCCCGACCTCATCGAGCACGCCATCACCGAAAAGACCCGCGCGCTGGTCACGATCTCGCCCAATAACCCGAGCGGCGCGGTCTACCCGGAGCCGACCTTGCGGGCCATCAACGCGCTGTGCCGTGCCCGTGGCCTCTACCACATCAGCGATGAGGCCTATGAGCAATTCACCTACGGCGCCGCCCGCCATTTTTCGCCGGGCTCCGTTGCAGAGGCTTGCGAGCACACCATCTCGCTGTTCTCGCTGTCCAAGGCCTACGGTTTCGCGAGCTGGCGGATCGGCTATATGGTCGTCCCGGAACACCTCTATCCCGCCATCCTGAAGATCCAGGACACCAACCTCATCTGCGCCCCCGTGATCTCCCAGCAGGCGGCCGTGGGCGCGCTGGAGATCGGCGCGGCCTATTGCCGCGAACGGCTGCCGGCCATCGACCGGGCGCGGCGTACCGTCCTGGACGGCCTGGCCGCGCTCGGCTCGCGATGTGAGGTGGGGCCAGCGGAGGGCGCGCTGTACGTGTTCGCCCGGATCGACACGGCCCTGTCGGCAATGGATCTGGTACGTCGTTTGATAGCCGATCACGGCGTCGCGGTGATCCCGGGGCACACCTTCGGCATGGACCGGGGGTGTTACATCCGGGTGTCCTTCGGGGCCTTGGACCGCGACCTTGCCGACGAAGGCGTGCGCCGTCTGGTGCGCGGCCTGCGGGCACTGGCCTGACGGACGATGGGCCTGGCCACTCGGCATCCGGGCGGGGGAGGGACTCATCGGTGCTCGATCACGGGCCGTTGACACCAGGGCGCCCGGACCCTGGGGGCTGCCCGCCAGGTTGGGGATGGAGTCGTATTCCCCTCTCGCGCGTATGATTTGCGCATCGCGAGAAAATGGTTCATGATTATCCTAATGCATGTCACCATGCATTGGGGCCACCAATCAATAAGTTAGAAGGAGACAGCCATGCAACACACCTTGAAGCTAGCGGCACGTGGTGCGGCCATCGCCCTCGCAGTGGGACTGGGGGCAGGCTGCGCAACGACTGGGGAACTCGAGGAAGTGAAGGGAATCGCCAATAACGCGCTCAACGAGGCACGGGCGGCACGGGATACCGCCAACAATGCCCAGGGCGCGGTCAACGATGCGGCAGCGGCGGCGGCGGAGGCCCAGCGGACGGCCGATGCGGCTCAGGCTTGCTGCAACGAGACCAACGACAAGCTCGATCGCGCTTGGCACAAAGGGATGCAGAAGTAGTCTCGGCCATTACCGTAATCGGGAAACCGTAATCGGGAACCCGGTAACGCCACGTTACCGATAACGCGGCGTTACCCGGGTTTCTTTTTGGTTAATCCTCAGAGGCTTACTGAGGCTCGTCCCGCAAGCCGACCCCCGCCTCCACAGCCACCGCCCGGCTGATGAGCACCGGAATGCCCTTCCGGTCCGACACGGCCTGCTGCAACCGATCCCAGTCGACCGCATGCTGAGCGCCGCGGGTCGCCTCCGTGACCACACCGACCACCTGCGTGAAACTATCGTGGAAGGCGGCCGCGTCCTCGTCGAGCGGCGGGTGGGTCTCGAGATAGAGACCCCCGCTGAGCCAACCGATCTTGAAGGGCTGGTTGACGATCCGTACCGGCGTCCCCACCCGCACCTCGCCGAACAGCCGTTCGATGTCCTTAGGATAGAGTCGCAGACAGCCATGGGTCACGCGCATACCGATCCCGAACGGCTTGTTGGTCCCGTGGATCAAATAACCGTCGTGCCCAAGCCGCAGGGCATACCGCCCGAGCGGATTGTCCGGACCGGGCGGGACCATCCTGGGCAGAGGATCGCCATCCGCGGCGTGTTCCTTCCGTATCGACGCCGGCGGGTACCAGGCCGGGTTCAAGGTCTTGGCGACGATGCGCGTCACGCCCTGGGGGGTTTTCCAGTCCTGGCGACCGACGCTCACGGGATTGGTGATGACGACCCTCGGCTCCCCCGGCTTGGCCTTGGGATAGTAGTACAGCCGCATCTCCGGGACGTTGATCACGATCCCCTCGCGCGGCGCCTGGGGCAGGATGTACTGGCTCGGGATCACGACCTCGGTGTCGGCCCCCGGGATCCACGGATCCACCTTGGGGTTGGCGAGCCGCATCTCGCGATAACCCTGATCATAGGCCAGCCCGATGTCGAGGAGCGTGTCCTCGTATTCGCTCGTGGTGACGCCGAGCGAACCGACCACGGTATCGCCGTTCGCGGGTAAGAACACCGTATCGGGATGCGCCGGGGTCGCCCATGAGAGCGCGGTCAGGGTAGAAAGCGCGGCAAGGGAAGGTAATTTCTTCATGGGCTTATGGTATTATGGTAGTTTATATTTAGCAATTAGACGATCCGACAGCCTTCAACCCGCCTTGCGTTGCGCCGCTGACAGGCGCTCCGTCATGAGGCCGTGCAGGTAACGCTCGAAGTCCTGTCTGAGCTCCGGGTGCTCCAGAGCGTACTCGACGGTGGCCTGCAGGTAGCCGAGCTTCGAGCCACAGTCATAGCGTTTGCCCTCGAATTCGAGCGACAGCACGGTCCTCTTCGTCAATAACTTGGCGATCGCGTCGGTTAGCTGGATCTCGCCGCCGGCACCTTGCTGCGTGTTTTCCAGGATCACCATGATGTCGGGCGGCAGGAGGTAACGTCCCACGACCCCGAGGTTCGACGGTGCGACCTCGGGGGCCGGTTTCTCGACGATGCTGTGGATCTTGCCGACGCGCGACTCGATGGTCTGCGTCTCGACGATCCCATAGCGGTTGGTTTCCTTCCTAGGGACCGGCTCCACCGCCAGGACACCGCAGTTGTAGCGATTGTAGAGGTCGACCATCTGGGTGAGACAGCCGCGCTCGCGGTTGGCGATCAGGTCGTCGGCGAGCAGCACCGCAAAGGGTTGGACGCCGACCACCGGCTTGGCGCACAGAACGGCATGACCGAGCCCCAGAGGCTCGGCCTGGCGGATATAGATGCAGGAGACCTCGGGCGGCAAGATGTTCTGGACGAGGTCGAGCAGCTTGGCCTTGTTGTGCTTGCTGAGCTCGACCTCCAGCTCATAGGCCTTGTCGAAGTGGTCGGGGATCGACCATTTATTGCGCCCGGTGACGAAGATGAGCTCGGTGATCCCGGCCGCCACCGCCTCCTCGACCGCGTACTGCACGAGCGGTTTGTCCACGATCGGCAGCATCTCCTTGGGATTGGCCTTGGTCGCCGGCAAGAACCGGGTCCCGAGGCCGGCGACTGGGAATACCGCCTTTTTGATCGCTTGTGTCATGGTTCGATTCTCCGAAGCGTTTCGTTTGCGGTTATGCACGCTTATAGGCGTCCTCGAAGCGCACGATGTCGTCCTCTCCCAGGTAAGGCCCCGATTGGACTTCGATCAGCTCCAAGGGGATGGTGCCCGGGTTCTCCAGCCGGTGCTTGACCCCGAGCGGGATGTAGGTCGATTGATTCTCCGAGAGCAGGAACGCCTCGTCCCCGCGTACGACTCGGGCGGTCCCGCGCACCACGATCCAATGCTCGGCGCGGTGATGGTGCATCTGCAGCGACAGCTTGCCGCCCGGTTTGACGACGATGCGCTTGACCTGGAAGCGTTCTCCCTCATCGAGCCCTTCGTAGCTCCCCCAGGGGCGATAGACCCGCCTATGGTTCAGACGTTCCTCGCGACCATGCTCCTTCAGCCAGGCGATGATCTGCTTGACGTCCTGCGCGCGCTCCTTTGCGACCACCATGACGGCGTCGGCGGTCTCCACGACGACCAGGTCCCGGCACCCCAGCGCCGCCAGGAACCGCGACTCCGAGCGCAGCAAGCTCCCGCGCGAATCGATGGCGCACACGTCACCGTGGACGACGTTGCCGTCGGGGTCTTTCTCGGACGCCTCCCAGAGGCTCGCCCAGGAACCGACGTCGGACCATCCGGCGCCGAGCGAGACCACCACGGCCTGACCGTCGGCGCCGGCGATCCGCTCCATGACGGCATAGTCGACCGAGTCGCTCGGGCAGGCCGTAAAGGCCTCCGGGTCCAAGCGCAGGAAGTCGCTGTCCTCGGCGGCCCCGTAGCAGGCCGCCCGACACCCGGCGAGGATGTCGGGCCGGTGCGCCTCGATGGCCGTGAGCCAAGCCGAAGCGCGCATGAGAAAGATCCCGCTGTTCCAGTGGTAGCCGCCGGCGGCCAGATACGATGCGGCGGTGGGGGCATCGGGTTTCTCGATGAAGGCATCGATCCGGTGGATCTCGTGCATGCGCCCCTCCGGCGTTGGTGGCGTCGCGGTGAGGCCACGATAGGCAGCGCCCTGCCGGATGTAGCCGTAGCCGGTCTCGGGCCGGTCCGGCACGATGCCGAAAGTCACCACCGCCCCCTCGTCGGCCGGTCCGAGCCCACGGGCCACCGCCCGAAGGAAAGCGGCGAGATCGCCGACGATGTGGTCCGAGGGCATCATGAGCAGCAACGGATCCTGCCCGTCCTGGTTGCAGAGGAGGGCCGCCGAGGTCAAAGCCGGCGCGGTGTTGCGCCCGACGGGCTCGAGCACGATGCGCGACGGGCGCACCCCCGACTGCCGCACCTGCTCGGCGACCAGGAAACGGTGCTCCTCGTTGCAGACGATGAGGGGGTCCCCGACCGTCAGCCCGCCCGCCTCGGCACGCTCATCGTCTCCAAAACCACGGAGCCGGGTGACGGTCTGCTGGAGCAAGGTCGCGGTGCCCAAGAGATCCAGGAACTGTTTGGGATAATGCTCCCGCGATAAGGGCCACAGGCGGGTGCCGCCCCCGCCGGCCAGGATGATCGGATAGAGCATGGTCATCGATCGTCGCCAAAAATAATGCCAAAAATAATGATATAAATCATCCTCATGAGGCAATGCGCGTCTCGGGTCGCGCCGCATCCCGCACTATCGGCCCAATCGCACGGTGGTCGGTGCGCCCGAGCCACCACGTCTCCACGGCGGTACACGCCAGGGCGCCGGGGAAAACAGCGTCCAGGGATCCCTGCGCGAAGAGATCCGTCGCCCGGTGAACGCCCGGGCTCGGCGCGCGCGATTTGACCAGCGCCAGATCCGTCGCCCCCATCTGTCCCGCGACCCACAGCGCCAGGCTGTCGGAGCTCACCTCCCAGCTCGCACGCACCCCCCGCGCGCCGTCCGGTCCGGGGATCCACACCGGCACCCGGCCCGTGGCGAGTGCCTCGCGAACCTGGGACAGGCCGGCGGCGGCCACGAGCCGCCCCTCGATCCCTGCCATCATGAGCCCGTACTGCGCCATGGCCAAGAGCGCCATGGCATGGGCGGTCGTGTCGGCATAGCCCTGGTGCGCTTGAGCACGCCGCACGAGATCCGCGAACGGTCCCCCGCCCGGCACGATCACGACCCTCCCCCCGCCGTGCAGGGCGAGTGCCGCGAGCCAGGCCGGCAACTCCGCCGCATAGGCTAGGCTCCCGCCGATCTTAACCACCCACATGCGATCTCCCCACGTAGCTCAAGAGCCGCAACAAGGCCTGGGCCTTGTCCAGGGTCTCCTGGTACTCGGCCTCCGGGTCCGAGTCCATGACGATCCCGCCCCCGGCCCAGGCATGGATCCAGCCGCCCTGGTAGACCAGCGTGCGGATGGCGATGTTCAGGTCCATGGCCCCGTCGAAGCCGACGTAGCCGATGGCCCCGCAGTAGACCCCGCGCCGGTGGGGTTCTAGCTCCTCGATGATCTGCATGGCCCGGAGCTTGGGCGCGCCCGTGATCGAGCCTCCCGGGAAGCAGCCTTCCAAGAGGTCCAGGGCGTGCCGGCCCTCGGCCAGGCGACCGGTGACCGTGCTGACCAGGTGATGCACCGTCTGGAAGCTCTCGACCTCGAAGAGGGCGGGCACCTCGATAGAGCCGAGCGCGCAAGTCTTGCCGAGGTCGTTGCGCAGTAGATCCACGATCATGAGGTTCTCGGCGATGTCCTTGGCGCTGGCGCGCAGCTCCAGCGCCAGCGCGCGGTCGCGCACCTTGTTGGCGGAGCGGGGGCGGGTGCCCTTGATGGGTCGGGTCTCGACCTTGCGCCCCCTCACCTCCAGGAAGCGCTCCGGCGAGGTGCTCAAGACCGCCCCCTCGGGCAGGCGCAGATAGGCCGAGAACGGCGCCGGATTGAGCCCCTGCAACGTCCGGTAGGCATTCCAGGCGTCGCCCTCGGCTGGTGCCGAGAAGCGCTGGGCGAGGTTGACCTGGTAGCAGTCCCCGTCCCGGATATAGCGCTTGATGCGGTCGAACGCACGGCGGTAGTCTCCGTGGTCCATATTGGAGACCACAGCGGAGAGCACCCGGAACGGCCGCCGCGGGGCCGGGGCCGTGCCCCCAAGGACGAGCGCGCGGATCGGCTCCCATTCATCGAGGCTACGCTCATCCCGGCCGGCACACACGAGATGGCAGCGCCGTGTCGCATGGTCCGCGACCACGGCCCAGTCGTAGAGGCCGATGGCCAGGTCCGGAAGGTCCAGGTCCGCCGCCGCGACGTTCGGGAGGCGTTCCAGCCGTCGCGCCAGATCATAGGCGAAGTAGCCGATGGCCCCGCCCGCGAACGGCAGTGCGGAGACCGCCGGTTGATACGGCAAGAGCACGTCTTTGAGCAACTGGAACGGGCGGGCATTGGAGACCCGGGTTCCCAATCGAGACCGGATCTCGGTATCGCGTCCGCGGCTCGTGAGCGTCAGGTACGGCTGGGCGGCGAAGACATCGTAGCGCCCCCGGCCCCCGCCGATACCGCCGCTGTCGAGGAACACCGAACCGCTGAGGTGGGCGAGCCCTGCGAATCGCGCCCCGGTGTCGCGCTCGTAGTCGATCTCTTCTATTCGGGGGTAGGGCATGCCTTCAAGAGGTAGGCGAGGGCCGCGGCCGGCGCGCACTGGGCGCCTTGGTCTCGGAGCGCCTCCGGCCCTTCCAGGAACGCCGAAAAGTCCACGTAGGGTTGATCGAGCTGTCTCGCCAATTCCCGCACCAGAAAACGCCCGACGCCGGCACCGACGAATGGCACGGGCCCTTCGGGATCCCGCGACAGCACCCGCTCCAGGGCCGCGCGCAAGGTCACGAGCTGCGCCTGCGCCAGATACCCGGCGAGCGCCTGCCAGGCGCGCATCGGGGCGGCCTTGAGGTCGCGCCCCAGCATCCGCGCGATGCGCCGCGCGCAGTCCTCGGGCGCGGTGCCGGCCCCGTCCGCGGTCTGGCGCGGCCGCTCCCCGAGCCGACCGAGCAGGCCGTAGACGTCGGCCATGGTCGCGAAGGGCTCGGCGGTCAAGCGCTGCCATTCCCCGGCGAACGGTACCCGCTCCGCCACCGCCATGATCGGGGTGCGGATGGCGCCGGTGTAGACCAACTCCTCGCTCCGCAGGCGCTCCCCGTCGGTATAACCCTGGTATTGTACCCGTCCCCCGCCGACGCGGACGAGATCGGTGGTGGTGCTGCCGATGTCGATGAGCACCCCGCGCTCGGCCTTCCACGCGGAAAAGACGGCGCTCGCATGCCAGTTCGCCGAGGCGATGTCGAGGGCGTGATCTCCGGCCCGTGCCGGGGGGATAAAGCCCAGTCGGCCGGCATAGACCGAAACGTCATCGCTCCCGAGCCGTCGCGTCATGAAGGCCACCAGTGCCCGCACGCCTTCCTCACGGTCACGAAAGCAGTCGGCCAACTCTCCCGTCATGGTGAGCGCGTGGCGCCGCGTGTCGCTTATGAGTGCGGCCGGCAGGGCAGCCAGCGCCTCATCCAGCCGATGGAGGCCCTCCCAGAGCCGGCACGGGACCTCCCAGACGCCCACGAGCCGGCCCGCCGCATCGAGCGCCGCGCACTTGAGGTGGGCACCCCCGATGTCCCAGCCCGCGATCATGGAGGCGGGGCCGTCACCGGGCGATGGGCCGTGGACACCTCCATCGTCTTCCTGCCGGTCCCGATCGCCCACGGAGCGCGACCTCATGCTATACGGGCAATACCAGCAGCTTTCAAGGAGGCAACCCCTCGGGGACGAACAGGGCCTTTAAAATCCCTATTCGCGCTCGTGCTTCGCGATAGCCACGACGCTACTTCCCTGCCACCGCCAACAACGCCTTGGGATTGGTACGCGCAATAGCGAGCAGCGTTCGCGCTGCGCCACTGGGCTGCTTGCGGCCTTGCTCCCACCCCTGCAGCGTGCGAACCGATACGCCCAGCAGCGCTGCGAACTGGGACTGCGAGAGGCCGGTCTTTTCTCGCGCTTCGATCGCCGCCGAGTAGACGACGTTGCCCTGCCCGGCCTTCATTTCACGCACAGACTGCAGCAACTCAGCAGCAAGGTCGCGCTCGGCCTCATATGCCTCGAGTTCAGCATCGGTCAGCGGCCTAGTTTTTGATGACACGACGAATCTCCTTGAGCTTGGAGCCGGTTAGGTTGTCGATCTTGGCTTTTGCGTACAGGGTGAGGAGCACGACTTCCTCCTCGGCCGTACGAATGAAGTAGATGACGCGAACACCTCCGGACTTGCCGGAACTCGCCCGACGCCAGCGAACCTTTCGGATACCGCCGGATTCGGGTACCACGTCTCCGGCGTCGGGACGTTCAGCAATGTACGCTGCGAACGCACCTCGCTCTTCCTCGCTCCAGTAGAGCGGCCATTGCTTCTGGAAGAGCGGCGTCTCGACGACCGTGAACACGCGGCGACTATACGCCTAAGGCGCACAGTCGTCTAGCGGGGTCGCTGTATGCGGGCATAACGGTACGCGAGTTGAGCGTCACCCCTTGACGAGGCTGCCCAGCAGCGTCCGGCGGTCGTTATCAGCGGCGAGGCCTAACCAAACATATTTGAAATTACGGGTACATCTCCAAGGTCCCTGTCGCTCCGGGATAGGCATCGTCTTTTCTCCCTCTCCCTCCGGGTCCCTCCGGGAGAGGGTTGGGGTGAGGGGATCGGAATCATCAACGAAAGTGGACGAAAGTGTTTGATTTGATTCCCCTCATCCTAGCCTTCTCCCTGAGGGAGAAGGGACTCGCAGACTTGTTGAAGTGGTTCTGTACGACCATCGGCTGCGTTAGAATCTACCACCAAGCCAAGCCGGCCTCATCGTAATGGCGGTGACGAGCCGGATGCGTTCCATCGCCGGCGTCGGCGAGGTGATAGTGCAGGACTGGCAGACAGCCGGATTACGCAAGCCCTCGATGATCAAGCCGGTCATCACCACGCGTTCCCCGGAGCCCCTCGTATTTCATCCGGGCCGTGCTGGCCGAGCGTGCGGGACAAGGACGCAATGGGCGGTGGCCGCCGTTGGCTCGCGCGCGGCCCGGTGCTCCGGCAGCAGAGCCCTGGGCTTCGCGGGCGAGGTTCCGGGGCTCGCGCGCCGGGCGGAGAGCCTTGCGCGCGAGGCAGAAAGCCGCGCGGGCAAAACTCGGCGCTCTGCCCGCGAGGCTAACCCGCTTGCTCACGAGGCTCCGAGGCTTGTGCGCAAGGCTCGGAACTTCGCGTGCAAGGAAAAAAGCCTTGCGAGCGAGGCTTTGGGCTTTGCGGGCAAGGCATCTACCGCGCCCCGGGCTGGGACTCGTCATGCCGCGGTGAGCCTGGCAACCCGAAGCTCCTTGCGACGCCGCCGCACGTGCCAAAGATCAAACTGCGTTTGCTGATTGAGCCAGCTTTCAGCGGACACGCAATGGAAAGTCGCACGGCCATCTCGGGACTTATGGCAGCCCTGCCGTTCAGAATGGCGGAGAGCGTCTTGCGGCTGACGCCTAAGGCCTCGGCGGCCCGCGTGACGCTCAAGCCCAGGGGCTCGAGGCAAAGGGATCGGATGATTTCGCCCGGATGAGGGGGGTTGTGCATGCGTATCGGGTGCTCTCTGGTGATAATTCGTAATCGACCGTATCAGCGTCCTTTCCGACGAACGTAAATGCGACCCGCCAGGTTCCGCTTACCGACACGGCCCAAGTACCTTTCCGCTCACCCTTGAGCGGATGAAGTGCCAGCCCCGGAAGGGCCATATCCTTCGGAGAGGTGGCCGCATTCAGACGGCCTAAGATAAGGCGCAGCCTTTCCACGTGTTGCGTTTGGATGCCTCCTTTGTACCCGGTCTCGAAGAACTTGCTCAACCCCTTGTGCTTGAAGCTGCGGATCACCGGGCGGACTGTAACCCGGTGCGTTACGGTCTACAAGACTTCCGACTCCACCTGCGAACCGGGCGACACGCCGCGCGGACTGCGCGTCGAGCCCGCCTCGTCCCGAGGCGGGCTCGAGACCGCGCGCCCTCCGGGCGCCAACCCGACCGGCCCGCCGGGCCGGCCCGGTGCCTGACCGGGCTCGATGGACCTCAGGCACAGGCGAAAGCCCAGGAGGGCGTTCGCAAAGCCCGGGGGGGACGCGAAGCGGGCGGCCGACCGCACCCTCCCGGCGCGGGCGATCCAGGAGCCGCCGCGCACGGCGCGGAGCGCCCGTTCGTCTACAGACCCCACTGGGTCAACCTCTTCCTGGTCGCTATATGGGCGCAGCCCGTCCGCGCACCACTCCCAGACGTTGCCGTGCATCTCGTAGAGGCCCCAGGCGTTGGGCGGGAGGCTCTTGACCGCAACCGTCTCTTCGCGGCACAGCCCCTTCTCGCCGCCGGCATACGGGTAATTGCCGTCGTAGTTGACCACTTCGGGGGTGATGTTGGCGCCGAGGCTGAAGGGCGTGTCGCTACCCGCGCGGCAGGCGTATTCCCATTCGGCCTCGGTGGGCAATCCGGCGATGCAGCCGGGCAAGGACGTCTGAAGCTTCTGTAGGAACGCCTGCACGTCGTGCCAGCTCACCTGTTCCACCGGCCGCTGCTCGTCGCCGGTGAAGCGGCTCGGGTTGCTCCCCATGACCGCGCGCCATATCCTCTGGGTGCAGGCGCTGTCGGCCAGCCAGAAGCCACGGGTCAGCGTCACCGTGTGGCGCGGCCCTTCGTTGGAATCGCGTTCCGGCTCGTCCTCCGGCGAGCCCATGAGGCAGGTGCCGGGCTCGATCCAGCGCAGTCGCTGGACCACCCGTTCGCCCTCCGCGCCGCGCGGCAGCTCGAATTCGGCCCACAGCCCATGCGCATCGTCGCCCCAGGCGGCTGCGAAGGGCGGCGGAAACGGATCGGGATAACGGTCGGCCATGGCCCATCGGCCTCGGGCGGGGTGAGCGCTCACGGAACGAACGATTGCGCCCGTCCTATTGTGCTCGCCGGCTGGCGTGGCATCCCCGCCGTACCCGGACGGCGACCCGGGGGGCGTTCGGCGCGGCGCGTCCGCTGCCGTGCCTACCGGCGCCCCGGGGGCCTTGCGGTTTGCCGACGTGGCGCAGGCCACGGCGAGCGGGACGCGCGGTCTGGTCCATGCCGCGCGGTGCGTCCACACCACGCGCGCCATCGAGCTCAGGCACAGGCGAAAGCCCAGGTTGTCGTTCGCATTGCCCGGGTGGTTCGCGTTGCGGTAGGCCGAACGCACCCTCCTGGCGTGGTTGATCCAGGAGCCGCCGCGCACGGCGCGGTTCGCCCGTTTTCAGGTAGACCCGCATCCTGGGTCGCCATCATAGCCGCCCTGCGCCGCGCCGTCGCCAGCCGTGAGTCGTCTCGATGCGCACGAGCCCGGCGCGATAGCGAGAGCTTGCGCGAGCTCGCAAGAACCACCCCCGGCCGGATACGAAAGCCGCAGTAGGCCAGGCCCTGCGCGCTCCGCCCGATCTGCACGCCCGGCTTGAGCCGCAATCGGCGTTCCTCGCAGAGGAAGGCGCGCAGTCGGTCCAGACTGGCTAGAGCGGCCGCGCGCGTCTCGCACCACCACACGATGTCGTCCATGTAGCGCACGTGCGCGTTGCTGGTTCTCAAGCTCCGGCTTTCGTGTTGCTGGTTGTTGCTGGTTCCCAAGCTCCAGCTTGGGAACCCAATGCGTGAAGCTCCCGCTTCACGGCTCCATCACCAGGCCCGCATCACCTCGATCAAGCCTTCCTGCCCGGCATAATTCCGGGCACTGGAATACCGCCAATGCTCCGGCTGGTCGACATAGCCGCGTTTGACCGGGTTGTGGTGGATATAATCCAGTTTCTGACGCATCATTATCTCGGATCCGATGAGTTGCGGGTGACTGCCTTCCTCCCAGACCTGATACCGGCTTTCGGTCTTGTGCGAACGCTTGAACAGGGCCAATAACTCCAGAAGCCTGCTCGAACCTCGACTCTCCAGATAGGCAATGATTTCCATGGCCGTGAAGGACTTGAAACGCTGTAGATCCCGGCTCAGGTTCTCCGATGTGGCAACAAGATGCAGGTGGTTTTCGAGGATCACGTACCCGTAGATGACCAGTCCGGCGTCGCGCTGAAGGAACCGCCATGAATCGAGGACAATGTTCACCGTTTCCGGCCGGGTAAACAGTGGCAGCCAGTGGTTTGCCGTCGCGGTCAGGAAGTGCGGGCACGATTCTTGGTGAACACGGTAACGGCTTCGAGGCATGGCGAGTTATCGAAGGGCCGGATTCAGGCAGGGGTTGCCGGTTGACCCTATTGGCTGTTGATTTATCCGCTTCTAAGTTCCAACGTGGGGATGAGTTCCGGGAAGCTGGAGCTTCCCGACCTGGTTCCCAAGCCCGAGCTTGGGAACCAGGAAAGCTCCGGGTGCCAGCGCTTCTGGCGGCGGCGCGGTACGTGGCGGGGCAGCGCACGGGCGGCCAGGCAATGCGTGAGGCGCTCGAGATCCAGCGGCCCGGCGCGCGTGGCGCCGAGCGCGCGTCGCAGCGCCGGTAAGAGGCGCGCCTCGGGCACCAGGTCTTCGTAGCCGATCAGGCGCCTGTCCGAAGGCGCCCGGGCGCTGTCCTCGTCGAGGGGCTCGGCGTGCGCCGCCGCGGCCGCTGCCTCTGTCCCGGCCTCGGGCGGGCGGCGCGCCTCACGCTCTGCGATCAGGGGCAGGAAGGGCAGGCGTAGCGGCAGCTTGCGAGCCGTGGTGGGTGCCGGCGCCGCGCTCGTGCTTGGCGCGCCGACGGGGCCGATCTCCACCATCCGCGGCGCCTCCTGGGCCCGGCGGACATAGCCGAACCACGAGGACGCATCGAGGTCGAGCATGAGATGGTCGCGATCCGCCACCGCCAGCGCCCGCAGGAGATCGGCGCGCCCGGTGGCGCCGCGCGGGGCGCTGGCCTCGCCTCGGTTCACGGGCGGGTATTGTCGCCCTCTGCCGGTGCCGACACGGGGGGGCGATCTTGCGGCTGCTCGGCGTTCTTCACCAGCGCCTAGGCGGACAGCCGCTGGAGCCACCCGGTCTGCTCGGCCGCTCGCCCGTCGGGTGAGTCGGCTTCCGTCAGCTCGTCGAGCGCGGTGAGGAGATCGATGTACTCGGCCAGGCCGACCCTGGGATAGCCTGCCACCATCGCGGCCTGGCGGTCGGCCAGGACCTGCCGTGCGGCCAGCTCGCGCACCTCCTCGGCGATGTCCAGATGGCGGTGCACGCGGCCGCGCTGGCAGAGCCAGGCGAGGAAGCCCGTGTCATCGCCGGGCGGGTTGAGGTTCAGCACCACGCAGCGGCGCACGAAGGCGGCGGGCAGCTCGCGTTCCTCGTTGGTGGTGATGATGATGAGCGGGAGCCGGCCGCGAGGCCGGGCGCGGCAAGACCTGGAGCTCCGCCCAGAACTCGCGGATCTCGGCCAGGAGCGTGCCGGCATCCATGCCGAGCAAGGCGGTGGTCGCCTCGGTCGCGGGCAGCATGACAGGCACCTCATGGCTGGCGGCGAAGCCCTGGATCCCCTCGGCCCGGACAAGCCCATGTACCACCAGTGCCAGGCTGGCCCCGCGCACGTGCCGGATGGTACGAAAGCGTGCCGCAAGCTGCTTTTGCCGAGCGGTATCGAGCGGCCCGGAATCCAGGCTGATCTCGGGTGCCTCCCGGTCGTTGGGAAAGACGGCGGCGAAGGCCGCGCGCTCGAAGTCCGCGGCGATCTGGTCGCCGCCGGCAGGGAGCTTGACCTCGAACGCGTACTCGGGGCGCGGTAGGCCCGGCTGCTCGGCGGGCAAGAGGCGCAGCTCGCCGCCGAACACCGCGGTGGCGATGATGCCGCAGATGACCTGCTCGTCGCTCGGCACGTGCATCACGTACCTGTCGGCCCCCGGCGCGCCGAGGCGCGCCGTGCGGGCCGCTTCGTCCACCAGCCGGCAGGCGGCTAGACAGTACAGCGCGGCCGCGGCCTCTTCGGCCGCGTGTCGGGCGGCGTGGTCTCGGCCCGCCGGCGGCACGGCGAGCAAGGCACGCCGCACGACATAGAAGAGCGGTTGTACCTGCTCGGCGGGGCATTCCGCGAAGCGTTGCACCATCGCGGTAGCGGTTTGTGGAGCCGGCTTGAGCGCGGTGGGGATGTCGTCCTCGCTACCGCCGTCGGGCAGGATCGGATAGAACTTGGTGTTGCGCATCACATCATCATAGATGCGCTGGGTCACGATGGCGCCTTCGTAGGTGGCCCCCCGCCCGGCATCCGGCGCCGCGGTCTTTTCGTAGCGGCCCTTGAGCCTGGGCGTGCAGACGACGAGCACGGTGTCGGCCTGTTCGATGCACCCCAGCATCCAGGCGAGCCAGCCCTCGGGCGGCGGGCGATCGACGTAGGGATGGTCGGTGAAGACGCGGCACCCGTGCCCGACTAGCCACTGGCCCAGCGCCGCGACGGACGCCCGCAATGCGTCGCTCTCGTGCGCGTAGCTGATGAAGACCGTGGGCGATTGTTTCGATGGCGCGCTATCAGACATCACGATCCCCCCGTCTCCCACCTCGACCGCGGGCCGACTCGGTGATGTTAAGGGGCCAGGTTCGATTAATTTCCCGCACGCTCGCGCTCGGCGCGATTCTGCGCGCGGACGTCGTGTGAGATCGGCAGGCCATCCTTCCCCTTATTCCCCCGTGTGGTCTCCGCACCCCGCGATCGCGACGACCAGGACGAGCCGATGGCTCATCACCGCGATGCTATCGCGTCTACGACGCTAGCGACGATGCTTCTCCAGCCACCAGTCCACGAACGCGCGCAGGCGCGGAAGACTCTCTCGATCCTTGGTGCGATTCGCCGCGGCCTTGCTCGCGATGATGTCGGAGGGATGGCAGACCGGGAACCCCTCGATCTGGACCCGACGGTCCCACGCGTCGCCGAACCGCTCGATGCCATCCGGCGCGAAGACGAGATCGAGATCGAACGGGCCGTCCTTGAGCTGCACGAAGTCCTTGCCGCGCCGGATCTCGGCACGCCGTACGTCATCGAGCACGAACCCCAGCTCATCGAGCGCCACCACGAGCGCTGCGCCGTTCGCGGGCGACTTCTCGACATAGAGGTCGGCATCCTGGGTCGTATCGGGAAACCCCAGGAGGATCGCACCCGACTTGCCGAGAAACAAATAGCGCACGCCGTGGCGCGCGAAGACGTCTCGGATCTCCTCTGCTTGCGCGTATTCGAACTTAGCGGCCATACCCTAGCCAGCTCGGCAGCTCGCGCTCGCACCACGCGCGATAGTCCTCCATCGTGTCGAACGAGCGGTATCCTGCGTCATCCAGGACGGGTTTGTACGTATGAATGAAGGCGTAGCGAAACCGGGTGCGCAGCGGCCGCTTGGCTGCGGCATCGAATTCCTCGCGCCACTGCCGAAGCTCTTCTGCCGAAGCCGATCGCACGTAGCGAGTCTAGCCGGTCCTACGCGCGGATGCTCGGCAGGACCTTGAGCCCGACCGAAACCGTGCGCAGGACGCCTTGCGTCCCAGCCCGCGATCATGGATGCGGGCTCGTCACCGGGCGATGGGCCGTGGACACCTCCACCGTCTTCATACCGGTCCCGATCGCCCACGGGGCCGGATCGAGATCACGGTCGAAGACCCCGAGAAGCGCCGCGGCGACATTGATATCCAAGGCCTCGGCAAGGCCGACATAGGCAGTGGTGAGCCTCGGATTGACCTCGACCACGATCGGACCCGAGGGCGTGAGGATCAGATCCACCCCGACATAGCCCGCAAGCCCCGGTATTGTCCCGGCGATCGCCCGGGCCAGGGGTTCGAGTGCGGGCGGCTCGGGGCGCAGGGCGTTGACCACGACCCCTTCAAAGGACAGCCGGTCTGCCTGTCGCCCGATCCGTTGTTCGTTGCACGACAAGAGCACCGCGCGACCGTCTCGGCACAGCACGGACAGGCTCGCGGGGGTTCCGGCGATATAGGGTTGGACCACGTAGCCGTGGTTCGACGCCCCGGCGGCGAAGGCCCGCAATGCGCGCGCATCGTCGAAGCGCAAGGTCTCCGTGCAACCCGCGCCGTCGTCCGGTTTGACCACCCAACCCGAATCGCTTTCGGGGATCCCGTGCCGCAACGGGCGCGTCGGGATCGCGGGAACGCCGACCCGCCGGACGACCTCGGCGCACCGGTGCTTGCTGGCCGTTATGCCAATGGCCTCGGGACTCGATCCGATGAGCTGCCGGCCCTGCTCCAACACCAGGCGGCTCAGCCGTTCGAGTACGCCCCTCGTCTCCGGCGCGATCGGCCACACCGCATCCGCGTGCTCGATGCACCGGCCCCACACGGCGAAGGGGTCGTCCGAGGGCCCTATGGTGACGCAGCGAGTGGGCCCGCAGAGGGGCGACAGCCGGTGGTCTCGCGTCGTCGTGACGTCGATGCCCGGTAGGACGCCAAGCTCTCCCAACAGCGCGGCGAGCATCAGCTCGCCTTCCTGCGCGAGGGATCCCGGCAGCGGCTCGCCCGCGAGCCCACCACCGGTGATGAACTCGATTACGCAGAGACGCTTGGGGCACGCCATCTCCGCCGCAGGAGCTGAGAGACGGCGCGGCCGGTGCAATGTCGAGCCTACTTGCGAGTGGATGGACCGAGAGACCCAGCGGATCGGCGGCCGCACCGCGGTGGTGGTGCGAGAGGTGGCCTAGGTTGGGCCGGCGGCGCCGAGGAGGGGAATCACAATAGCCTCGGCCTCGTCGCGGGCGATCTGGCCGGGTTTGGTGTAGGCGATCCGGCCGTGGCGGTCCACGATCACGGTGAAGGGGAGCGCACCGATGCGGTTGCCGTAGTCTTCGGCCACCCGTTGGCCGTCCCAGGCACCGACCAGGTTCGGGTAGTTGACCTTGAGGCGGGTGGCGTATTCATGCGCCGCCTTGGGATCGTCGATGGCGATCCCGACGATCTGGAGACCACGTTCGCCATGGGCCGCCTGCAAGGCCATGAGATCGGGGATCTCCTCGCGGCAGGGCGGACACCACGTCGCCCAGAAGTTGAGGACCAGGACCTTGCCTGCCCAAGCCCCGGGACCATAGGTCTTGCCGTCGAGCCCGGCCAGGGAGAACTCGGGCCGTACCGGCCCGGCGTCGCCCGGCGCATCACCCGCCCCCAGCTCATCTGCCCCCAGCTCATCACCTGCAGTACTCGGGGCGTCTGAGGAGCCCCGGTCAACCGAGAGAAGCTCGCGTAGGGGCACGCCCTTGTGGGTGCCCTGCCGATCATAAGCGACCCGCCCCAGAACCGCCGAGAGGACCAACACCAGCGCGACGGCGGCGAAGCGCGGGGCACCCGTCACGGGCTCAGGACCCCATCGAGGTGCTCACGGAACGGCCGAGGACCGATGAACCCGACGACCCGCTGCGGGCGCCGTTCGACCCCATCGGGTCCATAGAATATCAAGGCCGGCGGCCCGAACACCCCGAGGCCTTTCAAGAGCCTTTGATCGATGTCGTCGTTGGCGGTGACGTCGGCCCGCAGGCGCACGAGCCGTGACAGGCGGTCTTGGACGCCGTCATCCGTGAACGTGTCACGTTCCAGCTCTTTGCACTCGACACACCAGTCCGCATAGAGGTCCAGCACGACCGGCCGGCCCTGCGAACGGGCCCGATCGAGCGCCTCCTCGAGAGCGGCCTGCCCCTTGATGGGATCGAACGCCACACTCAGCGAACGGCCGGCTGTCCGCTGCGCAAGTGGATTCAAGGCATCGGTGGCCCCACCCGCAGCGCCGACCACGAGCACCGATCCGTACACGAGGAGCCCGAGCCCGAGCCCCCTCGACAGGTGCAGGGTGCGCGGATGGGCGGCTTCGAAGCGGTCGAGGGCGCCGAGATAGATGGCCGCGCCCGAGATCAAGAGCCCCCACAGAAGCACCGTGACCGGGGCCGGCAGCAGGCGCTCCAAGAGCCAGATCGCGACGCCCAGCATGAGCACGCCGAAGACCGTCTTGACCTTCTCCATCCAGGTTCCGGCCCTGGGCAGGAGCTTGCCGGCCGAGACGCCGACGCAGAGGAGCGGTATGCCCATACCGAGCCCGAGGGCGAACAGGGCCATCCCGCCCAGGAGCGCGTCCCCCGAGCGCCCGATGTAGATGAGCGCACCGGCCAGCGGTGGGGCAACGCACGGCCCGACGATGAGTGCCGAAAAGAATCCCATCGCCGCCACTCCGCCCCACGTCCCCCCGCGCTGTCGGCCGGAGAGTTGTGCGATAAAGCCCTGCCAGGCGGCCGGGACCTGGAGGTTCAAGACACCGAACATCGACAGGCCCAACACGATGAAGACGCCCGCGAAGCTCGAGAGCACCCAGGGGTTCTGGAAGGTCGCCTGGAGGTTGTGTCCGAAGAGCCCGGCGATCATGCCCATCCCGGCATAGGTCGCGGCCATCATCAGGACGAACACCAGCGACAGCGAAAAGGCCCGACCTGTGGTGATGCCCTCCCCCTGGCCGACGACGATCCCTGAGAGGATGGGGATCATGGGGAATACGCAAGGCGTGAACGAGAGCAGGAGCCCGAAGCCGACGAAGCAGAGGAGGGTCCAAATCGTCTCTCCGCCGGCGAGTCGCTGGGCCAGGGAGTCCTCCGGCGACAGCGCCGTAGCGGTCCCTGCGGCCAGTTTACTTACGTCTTCTCGGGGCGGGAGCGTGACCGCGACGGTCTTGGTGATGGGCGGATAACAGATCCCGTCCTCGGCACAGCCCTGGTAAGCGACACGGAGATCGAAAGACCGCCCTTCCCCCGGGCCCGGCATCAGCGGTATCCGGACGGCGGTGTCGCCCGTGTACACCTC
>JBQTJM010000062.1:0-2375 GCA_052387115.1 Gammaproteobacteria bacterium
CTTTATCCCGAAAAGCTCCTCGCCGAGACCATCGAGATCGCGCGGCGCTGCCGGTTCTCACTCGATGAGCTCCGCTACGAGTATCCGGAGGAGCTGGTGCCGGCGGGCGAGACGCCGGCGAGCCACCTCCGTTCCCTGACCCATGCCGGTATGCAGAGGCGCTGGCCGGGCGGGGTGCCGGCCAAGGTCCAAGCCCAGGTGGAGCACGAGCTCGTGCTCATCGCGGAGCTGGGCTACGAGCCCTATTTCTTGACGGTCGAGGACATCGTGCGCTACGCCCGTACCCAGGGGATCCTGTGCCAGGGGCGGGGCTCGGCGGCCAACTCGGCGGTCTGCTACTGTCTCGGGATCACCGAGGTGGACCCCGCGCGCATCGAGGTCTTGTTCGAGCGTTTTATCTCCAAGGAGCGCCACGAGCCCCCCGACATCGACGTCGATTTCGAGCACGAGCGCCGCGAGGCGGTGATCCAGTACCTCTACGGGAAGTACGGCCGCGAGCGCGCCGCCCTCACCGCCACCGTGATCACCTACCGCCCGAAGAGCGCGATCCGCGACGTGGGCAAGGCCCTGGGACTCGGCCTCGACGAGGTGGACCGGCTGGCCAGGAATGTCTACTGGTGGGACGGCAAGGGCATCGTCCCCGAACGGCTTTCCGAGATCGGGCTGGACCCCGAGAGCCCGGTCATTGTCCGGCTCATGCGGTTGGTGCGGGAGATCGTCGGGTTCCCGCGCCACCTCTCCCAACATGTCGGCGGGTTCGTGATCTCGCGCGGACCGCTCTCGAGGCTTGTACCCATCGAAAACGCCGCGATGGAGGGCCGCACCGTCATCGAGTGGGACAAGACCGATCTCGATGCGCTCGGCCTCCTCAAGATCGATTGCCTCGGGCTCGGGATGCTGTCCGCCATCCACCGGGCTTTCGATCTGATTCAAGACTATGGCGGCGAGCGATTGACCCTGGCCAGCGTGCCGGCGGAGGACCCCGAGACCTACGCCATGATCGAGCGAGCCGATACCGTCGGGGTCTTCCAGATCGAGTCGCGGGCCCAGATGGCGATGCTGCCGCGCTTGAAACCGCGCTGCTATTACGACCTCGTGATCGAGATCGCCCTCATCCGCCCCGGCCCTATCCAGGGCGAGATGGTGCACCCCTATCTGCGCCGCCGCGCGGGGCAGGAGCCCGTCACCTATCCCTCCGAGGCGGTGCGCGCGGTGCTCGGCCGGACCCTGGGTGTGCCGCTCTTCCAGGAGCAGGTCATCAAGCTCGCCATGGTGGCGGCCGGGTTTTCCGCGGGCGAGGCCGATCGATTACGCCGCTCGATGGCGACCTGGCGGCAGAGCGGGGGGATAGAGGATTTCGAGGGGCGGCTCATCGAAGGGATGAGACAGCGCGGCTATCCCGAGAGCTATGCCCGGCGCATCTTCGAGCAGATCCGCGGATTCGGCGAGTACGGTTTTCCGGAGTCCCATGCCGCGAGCTTCGCGCTCCTGGCCTATTGCTCGGCCTGGCTCAAGTGCCACGAGCCCGCGGCCTTCACCTGCGCGCTCTTGAACAGCCAGCCCATGGGCTTCTACGCGCCCGCCCAGCTCGTGCAGGATGCCCGGCGCCACGGGGTCGAGGTGCGGCCCGTCGATGTCGGTGTCGGTGACTGGGACTGCACCCTGGAGGACGCCCCGTCCGCCCTGCGACTCGGGCTCCGGATGGTCAAGGGCCTGTCCCGTGCCGGCGCCGAGCGCATCACCGCCGCGCGTCCCTTCGGGGATGTCCAGGACCTCGCCCGGCGCGCCCGCGTGAACCGTCGTGATCTGGAGGCGCTGGCCGCGGCCGGTGCCTTGGGGGGGCTTTGCGGCAACCGTCATCAGGCCCGATGGCAGGTGCTCGGCATCGAGGCACCCCTGCCGCTCGGAGAAATGCCCGCGCTCCCCGAGCCCCTGCCGCTCCTGCGCACACCCACCGAGGGCGAGGACATCGTGGCCGACTACGGGAGCCTGGGCCTGACCCTGCGCCGCCATCCCCTGGCACTCTTGCGCCCCGCGCTCACACGCCTCTCTTTCCAGTCGGCCCGCGAGGTGCTGGGCCTCTCCCACGGCCGGAGCGCGCATGCCGCCGGCCTCGTCATCACCCGCCAGCGGCCGGGTACGGCCACCGGCGTCGTGTTCCTGACCCTCGAGGACGAGACCGGCCTGCTCAACGTCATCGTCTGGAGCAGCCTATTCGAGCGCGGGCGCCGCATTGTGCTCGGGGCGAGGCTCCTGGGGGTGACGGGCGAGGTGCAACGCGAGGGCGAGATCGTCCATCTCATCGCCCACAAGCTCGAAGACCGAACGGCCCTGCTCGGGGGGCTCCGGACGGTGTCGCGGGATTTCTGTTAGCC
>JBQTJM010000063.1:0-4507 GCA_052387115.1 Gammaproteobacteria bacterium
GAGCGTTTCGCGCGTGCCTGGAAGTTGTTGTCCAGCACCTACCAACGCATCGTCGAGATCCCCGAAAACGTCGTGCTGTTCCCTAAACGAACGGTGCATTGAGCTCTCAGTATCAGAGCTACACCCAGTGGGATAGGTTTTCTGGCGGGTTCACGGAACGCGATTTAGGGGGGGAATTCGCCGCAATCCACAACATCACCAAACCCCACAGGACGATGAGGCCCATTCCGGAGAATACGGCGGTTTCAATACTCATATCAATCATCCTCTATGGATAGAAGCAAATGCGCGATGGTTTAAACCGCTGGGTACCCACATCGTGCGTACCCTACGAAGTGCTATTTCGACGCGGTTGGAGGCCGCGGCTCCTTGCGCCGGGTGCCCCGCGGACATTTTCGGGGTCGGTGCAGGCGGTGTCTGGAAGGTGGCCGGTTTGGCCCCCACCCGGCCTCCCCCGTTTGCAAAAAGCGCGAACAGGGGAGGAGGAATAGAAGCGTGTAGGGTGCGCGACACCGGTCGCGATTGATGCGGTTCGCTCTGGCTCACCGCATCCGGACCCACCCGCCAAGGGCGTCATGGTCACAAGGAGCGGGGTGGGGTGCGGCAAATTGTCGCATCCCGCTCGGGACTTGCGGCTGCTAAGATGTGCGGATTGGGCGCCCGCTGCGCTGCCTCGCCACCGGATCGGTTCGCTGCACCGAAGTCGAAAACGTAATCTCCGACCGTGCCGGTCATATCCTGCGCCATTCCTGCGCCTAAACCATCGAGGATCCGACGCGGCTTTATCGTGTGGCTGGCGGTGCTCGCCGCCTGCGCGCAGGCGCCGCCCCGGCCGCCCGCGGACACGGCGTTTCCGGTCCCGGGGCTATGGTCGGCCCGCCCCGATGCCTCGCGTGGGGAGCGGCTCGACCGCTGGCTCGAGACCTTCAACGACCCCGCGCTCAGCGCCCTCGTCTATGAAGCGCTTTCGCGCAATTACGATCTCGCCGCCACCGCTGCGCGCGTCGAGGCGGCCCGCGCCCAGGCCCTGATCGAGGGGGCGCCCCGGCGGCCGCAACTCGACTTCTCTCCAGACGTCCAGCGCTCGCGCGAGGTCTTCGATGGCGAGGGCGAGTCGGCCTTCTATCAGACGCGCTTTTCCCTGCCTTTCAATCTCAGTTGGGAGATCGATCTCTGGGGACGGATCCGTTCCGCGCAAAGGGCCGCCGAGTCCGAGCTCGGCGCCACGCTGGAGGACCTGGAGAACGCGCGCCTGTCGCTCGCCGCGCGCACGGCACAGGCGTATTTCGAGCTGGCAGAGGCCGTCCTGCAAGTCGAGGTCGCGGCGACCTCGGTGCGGGATCGCGGGACCATCGCCAAGCTCGTGCAGGGCCGGTTTCAACGCGGCCTGACCCGTGGCCTCGACGTCCGGCTGACGCTCACCGATGTCGCGAACGCCAAGGCCGAGCTGGCCCGCGCCGAGAACCGGCGCGAGATCGCCACGCGAAGGCTGGAGGTCTTGCTGGGCCGTTATCCCGCCGGCGCCGTGCGCGCAACCCATGCGCTCATGGATCTGCCTGCGGCCGTGCCGGCGGGTCTGCCCGCGACGCTCCTTGGGCGCCGGCCGGACCTCAAGGCCTCGCTGGCCCGCCTCACGGCCGAGGACTGGCGGGTGGCGAGCGCCAAGGCGGCGCTCCTGCCGCGCTTGACCTTGACCGGGAGCGGGGGATCGGCCAGCGGGGAGATCGGCGATCTATCGAGCCCCTCCGCGGCGATGTGGAGCCTGGGGGCGGGGCTCGTGCAACCGCTCTACCAGGGCGGGCGCCTGGTCGAGACCGTCAAGCTCAACCGCGCGCGCGTCGAGGAGGCCTTGAACCGCTACCGCGAGACCGCGCTCGGGGCCTTTCGGGAGGTCGAGCAGGCGCTCGCCGCCGAGTCCTGGCTGCGCCGGCAGGCTGAGGCCCTCGCGGAGGCCGTGGCGCAGACCGCCGCCAGCCGCCAGCTCGCGGTCTATTCCTATCGCCAGGGGCTGACCGACATCCTGACGCTACTCGACAGCTACCGGAGCACGCTCAGCGCCGAGAGCGAGCACCTCGCGGTGCGGCGCGAGCTGCTCACCAACCGCATCGGTCTCTACCTGGCCTTGGGGGGAGGCTTCTAGCCCGCTCATGAAAATCGTGAAAGTCCTGCTCCCCCTCGTGATCCTGTCCGCGGGCGCCCTCGGCGCCTTTGCGATCATCGCCGCCAAACCCGAGCCCGAGAAGAAACAGGTCCAGCACGAGCTCCCCGTGGTCGAGGTGGTGACCGCGCAACCGCAGACCGTGCGGCTCGATGTACACTCCCAGGGCGTGGTCGCACCCCGCACCGAGATCAACCTGGTCTCCGAGGTCGCCGGCAAGATCATCCAGGTCCATCCCGCCTTTGCCGCCGGCGGCTTCTTCAAGAAGGGCGAGGTGCTCCTGACCATCGACCCGCGCCATTACGACCTGGCCGTCACCAAGATAAAGGCCCAGGTCGCCGAGGCGCGCAAGGAATTGCTGCGCGAAGAGGCCGAGGCCGAGCAGGCCGAGCGCGAATGGCAGGCGCTCGGGGACGGCGGCGAAGCCAGCGCTTATGTCCTCCGCAAGCCGCATCTGGAGGAGCGCCGTGCCAAGCTCGCCGCCGCGGAAGCGGATCTCGCCGAGGCCCGGCTCAAACGCGCACGCTGCGAGTTGCGCGCGCCCTTTGCCGGGCGGGTGCGCGAAACAAAGGCGGACATGGGTCAATACGTCACCGCGGGCGAGACGCTGGCCCGGCTCTACGGGATCGATGTCGCCGAGGTGCGCCTGCCGGTCACGAGTGACCAGCTCGATCTGGTCGCACTGCCGCTGAGCTACCGCGACGCTGGGGACCGAGGTCCGCGGCCCGGGGTCACGTTTACCGCGCAGCTCGGCGGGCAGACCTACCAATGGCAGGGGGAGATCGTGCGCACCGAGGGGGCCTTCGACGACCAGACCGGCACCTTGTACGCGATTGCGCAGGTGCGGGACCCGTATGCCTATCGAGAGGGCGCCCCGCCGCTCGCGGTCGGCCTCTTCGTGCAGGCGGAGATCGAGGGGCGCGAGCGGCCCGATGTGGTGGGCCTGCCGCGGGCCGCACTGGTGCGCGGCGCCTACCGGGTGCTCGTGGTCGATGGCGGCGATCATCTGCGGTTTCGCGATATCGCGGTGCTGCGCGGGGATCGCGACCAGGTGTTCGTGAGCGACGGCGTCAAGCCGGGGGAACGGGTGATCGTGTCCGCGCTCGAGACCCCGGTCGAAGGGATGAAGGTGAGGGTCGAGGCTCTAGGCTCTAGGCTCTAGGCTCTAGGTTTGAGGTGAGATGAATCCCCAACGCCCAGAATCCCAAACCCCTATAGCCTATAGCCTATAGCCTAGAGCTTAGAGCCTCTTTCCTCGCCTGGTTCGCCGCCAACCCGGTCGCCGCCAACCTGCTCATGGCGATCATCTTCCTGGGCGGGATCCTGAGCCTCCTGCGCATCGACAAGCAGGCCTATCCGCGCTTCGCCGCTCCCTTCGTGCAGATCCGCACCGACTATCCCGGCGCCGGGCCCGCGGAGGTCGAGGAGGGCGTCTGCATCCCGATCGAGGAGGCGATCCACGATCTGCGCGGCATCAAGCATATCGAAACCTCGGCGGTGGACGGGAGCTGCGAAATCAAGGTAGAGGTCGATCAGGACCACGACATCCAGGCGCTGGTGAGCGGGATCCGCGCCCGCACACAATCCTTGCGCAACCTGCCGAAGGCAGTGGAGCGCATCGACATCGACGATTACGGCTGGGAATCCGCGGCCATCACGGTGGTGCTGCGCGGACACGCGGACAAGTCCAACCTTGCGGGAGCTGGCCGAGCGCGTGCGCGACGAGCTGGGCGCGCTGCCCGGTGTGCGCCGCGCGAACCTCTGGAATAAGCTGGCCTACGAATGCTGTTCGAAACGAGCGAACAGGCCAAGTTCCTGGTTCCGGTGACCGTGTCGCTGACCGCGGGGCTCCTCTGCGGGATGGCGGCCACCCTGGTCCTGGTCCCGGCCTGTTATGCCGTGGTCGAGGATCTGCGATCCCGCGTGACACGCCCGGAGCTGGCGAGCGATCTTGATCTCTCCATTTCGAGCGATGACCGCCCAGTGCCTCGTAATGCACGGCCCGCGGGGGATTGATCGCCTCCATGCCCGACTCCCTGTCGCAGCAAGAGCTCTATACCGTGTTTATCGCCTCGCAAGAGTCGCTGCACCGGTTTTTCATCCGCTACCTCGGGTGTCCTGAGATCGCTTCGGACCTGGTCCAGGATCTCTATCTGCGTCTCGATCGCGTTCCGCCCGTCGCCGATGGCGCACAGGCCCGCGCCTGGCTGTTTCGGGTGGCCACGAATCTGGCTCGGGACCACGCGAAGCTCCGCCGCCGCCGCGACGAGCTGCTTAAGACAGCACGGATCGGGGGGACAGAGTACGCCACTCCGACGCCCGAGGACCTCGTGCTCGGGTCTGAGCAGA
>JBQTJM010000064.1:0-19607 GCA_052387115.1 Gammaproteobacteria bacterium
GGAGACCGAACAGGTCGCGTTCTGCGCCGCGCACATCGTGCCCGGCATCGACTTTTCCAACGACCCGCTGCTCGCAGGGCGCATCCACTCCTATATCGATACGCAGATCTCGCGGCTCGGCGGGCCCAACTTCCACGAGATTCCGGTGAATGCCCCGGTGGCGCAGGTCCACAACAACCAGCGCGACGGTATGCATCGCCAGGCGATCCCGCGGGGCCGGGTGGCATACGAGCCGAATTCGCTCGCCGGCGGGTGCCCGTTCCAGGCGGGCATGAAGGGCTTCACGTCGTTTCCCGAGCCGCTACACGAAGACAAGGTCCGGGGCAAGCCGGAGAAGTTCGCGGATCACGCAAAGGCGATCCACGCGGGATTGACCGAGCTCGGCGCCGTCTCGCGCTATGTCGGCGTGCGGCTTGGACGCGTGCAGAGCGAGGAAGGCGATCCGCTCGAAGTCGACGTGACGATGGAGACGATGCCGTCGGTACTGTTCGACGCGGTTTGCAGTGCCGGGCGGCGATGCCGCAGCCAAGGCCCTCGGCGGCCTCGGTCACGCCGCTGAATTTATCGTTGGCGCGTACCGTCATTGCAAGCCGATCCTGGCCCTCGGCGCCGGACGACACTTCGTCGAGAACGCCGGCGTGCCGGCAACGTTGCCTTCGGGCGATCCCGACCCGGGCCTGCTGCTGTTCGACGACGTGACGCTGAAAAGCGCGCTGCCAGCGTTCGTCGAGGCGATCGCAAAGCATCGCCACAATGCCCGGGAAATGGATCCGCCACCGGTTTGATGACCGGCTGGCATGCCTCCCGCAACCCCCACAAGTGCAATCCAGGAGAAATGAAATGGCAATCGCAAGCAACCAGGTCAACGAGCTGCTCTACCAGGCCCTCGAGACTGAGATCGGTGGCGTCCAGGTCTACCAGGCTGCCGTGCGCTGCGCGGTCAACAAGGACCTGAAAAAGGAGTGGACCGAGTACCTGGAGCAGACCCAGGAGCACGAGCGCGTCCTACGCGAGGCGTTCGACGTGTTGGGCCTCGACCAGGAAGCCGATTCGCCCGGCCGGCAGGTGGTCCGGCACATCGGCCAGTCGCTGGTGATGGCGATCGGCATGGCTGCAAAGAGCGGCGCACCCAAGGAGGCGGCACAGCTCGTCGCGGCGGAATGCGTCGTTCTTGCGGAAACCAAGGACCACATGAACTGGGAGCTGATCGGCAAGGTCGCCGACAAGTTGCCGGGCAAGGACGGCAAGGCACTGAAAGCCGCCTACGAGGCCGTTGAGGACGAGGAGGACGAGCACCTCTATCACACCAAAGGCTGGACCCGCGAGCTGTGGATCGCCTCGCTCGGCATGCCGGCCGTGCTGCCGCCGCCCGAAGAAGTGAAGCACGTCGAAACCGCGATCGGCGCGGCGAGAGCGGAGCAAGGCCGCGATGCCATGCTGAAAAAACGGCCCGCGAAACAATGACGGGCGCCCGGGTCGATCCCCGCACGGGAGCGTGCCCGGGCACCGAGTGCTTCCGGCCGCATTGCGCGTCGTAGCCGGGCATGCAACCCCCCGCGCCAACGCGGGCTCAAGAGGGTGTGCCGTGAGGGGTGCCATGAGGAGAAACTCATGGCCTTCCGTTGCAAGCATCGCGGCTTCTGCCCGAGCTGTGGCGCCGGCCGCATGGCCGAGACGCGCGGCACGGCTGGTCGGATGGATGCCTGATCGACTATCGTTACCCCCGATGGACGCGCCGCTCCCCGACCTCGAAGCTCTAGGCCTGCGATACCTGCGCCGGCGTGCTGCGGTGCCGTCGTTGGTCGAGCCGACCGATCCGATCCACATCCTGAACCCGATGGAGCAGGCGGCTCTGCGTCGGATCGAGCGGGGTATGGTGACGCGCGCCGCGATCGCGGGGGCGTTGTCGGGAGCTGCCTCAGCGACCGCCGAGTTGATTGCGATCGGTGCGGGCCCCGCCACGGCGACGGGCTGGTTGTGGGTAGTGGGTGTTACCCTGGGTGCGACGGCCGTAGAGATTGCGTTTCTATATTGGGACGCACTCCGCTCGGTGCACGATCTCGCCGCAGCGGCGGGTGTGCGTCTCTTTCCTCCGGGAGTCAGCCTCTCGGCGATGACGGCGACGGCGCTGGCCCGCGCCGCGCTCGAGCTGCCGAACCGTCCCGACCCCCGGCTTCCCGTGAACCCTTATCGCGAAACCTCGAAGGCAATGCTGGTTGCCGCAGCGATGCTCTACAAGTTGAAGATCGGGCTGACAAGCTTCCTGCTCAAAGCGCTGCTCCGGCGCATGGGAGGACGGGCCCTGCTCAGAAGTTGGGCTCCCTTCGTCGCTGTTCCGGTGACGGCGTTCTGGAATGCCTGGGTGGCGCGCACGGTGATCCACGAGGCACGTATCCGGGTGATGGGTCCATCGGCCACGCGCGAACGGCTCGATAGTCTGTTGCAGGCGCGGTCCCCGCTGTCGCCGGCAGGGCGACTCGCCGCGTTGCGCGCTGCCGGCTGCGCGGTGGTGGGAAAACGCGATCTACACCCGAATCTCGCTGTGCTTATCGAGATGCTGCTCGAGCGTTTGGGCGCCCCCGCGGATCCGATCGACGATCAGCCGGCATTCCTCGCCGCGCTGCCAGCACTCGTACCGGCGGAGCGCGACGTCGTGATCGAGCTCCTGGCGTTTGCGCTTGTTCTGGATGGCCGCCTGTCTTATCGGGAAAGACGGTTGTGGCAGCAGGCCCGCGCCGCATGCGGTCTGAGCCCGGATGTACAGACCCTACGCCGTTTGCGGCGTGCTTTCGTCGCGGGTCGCACCGTTTATTGAGATGGGACCCCGTACGCGACTACATCCCCAGCTTTTTTGCCACGGCGCTTGCGGGCGGCAAACCTATTTACTTCGGCTCTTCCAAAACCCGAAGGCGATGAGGGCAATTATGGCTACCACAATGATAATGCCGGTCCACATACCCGCCTTAAAAACGTCCCCGATGACCCCACAGCCGGACATTACAGACAGCAGCGGAGCGAAACATGTAATTCTTAAATGCCTGATCATTATGCGCGCCCGGTCAGAAGCGTTGAGTTCCATTATGTGTTGCCGCGTCTCATAGGTTCGACCAGGATCGGCTTAATGGCCGTATTTTGGACTTGCCAACTGGCCTAGGGTCTCGACAGACGCTGCTTTATTGTTGGTCCGGTATTATAACCTGCAACGACATTCCTTCATAGTCCGGGTGTAGATATCGATGTGCGGCGTGAACCGCGCGCAAGACTCGCGCCCGTTGGATACATCCGCTTGCCGGCGTGCTCCCGTCCACGCCGTGCGGGAGCCGGTTGCACGTTGGCCAAGCTGAGTAGGGTGAACGACCTCCGCCGCACGCGGCGGAGGTCGTTTATTCTAACGCGCGAGCCTCTAGAAGACGCCTAGCAACGCCAGAATGATAACGACGGAAAGTGGTACACCCAGAAGCCACAATATAATAGGCATTTTATCCTCCGGTTATGATGAAACCCACGATAGCTGCGCTTACGCCTTCGGCCAAGCCGAGACAGAGTTAATTTAAGTCATGTAGTGTGCCAAGAGCGGCGCCATGAAGGAGAACGCAAATATCAGCAAGATAGCCAATTGTCTCGGGGTTGCCGGGCTTGCGGAGGCGTCCTGACCGGTAATCGTTGCCGCTTCGCGCGGAAAATCTTGCAAAAAGTCCATCTGAGTCATATCGTAAGCCGCCGCACCCCCCATCCGGCCCTTCCGGAACGGGTCGGCGGGAGGACCATGAACCGCGAGCTTCGGATCCGACAGGTCGACATCCAACCCTTGGAGGCGCCGCTCACGGCGCCCTTCACCTGCGCCTCATCGGACCTCGGGAGGGTGCGCAACCTGGCGCTCCGGGTCGCACTCGAAGGGGGCGCGAGCGGTTGGGGGGAGATCGCCATCCTGCCGCCGATCACGGTGGAAGACGAGTCCGGCGCCCGCGCGGCGCTGGAGGAGGAGGCCGGCCGGCTTCTCGGTAGCAACGCGGGGGAATGGCGGCGGATCGCGGCGGGGCTTGTGGAGCGCCGGGCGGCGTTCGGATCGGTGCGCGCCGGCATCGAGACGGCCGTGCTCGATGCCCTGACCCGGAGCCTGGGGGTGGCACTGTTCCATTTCTTCGGTGGCTGCGTGGATTCGCTGGACACCGATATGACGATCCCGATCTGCCCCGCCGAGGACGCGGGGGTGCTCGCGGCACGCTATCGCGAAGACGGGTTTTCCACCCTCAAGGTCAAGATCGGCCGTGATGTCGGTGAGGATTTCGCGCGCGTCCTCGCGATCCGGCGCGGCCATCCCCATTGCCGCTTGATCCTCGATGCCAATGCCGCCTATAGCGTCGCGCAGGTCTTCGAGCTCCTGGGCGAGTTGCGCGCGGCGGGGATCGTGCCCGCGCTGCTCGAACAACCGGTCGCCCGCGAGGACTGGGAGGGGCTCGGCCGGCTTGCGCGCGAGGCCGGCGTGCCCGTGGCCGCCGATGAATCCTGCCGCACGCCCGAGGACGCGGTCCGGATCGGACGCGGGGGGCTCGCCCAGGTGCTCAACATCAAGCTCGCGAAGAGCGGCGTGGTGCAGGCGCTGGATATCGCCGCCATCGCCCGCGCCTTCGGCCTCGGGCTCATGATCGGGGGCATGGTGGAGACCCGGCTCGGCATGGGTTTCAGCGCCCACTTAGCGGCCGGGCTCGGGGGCTTCGATTGGGTCGATCTCGATACCCCCCTCCTGCTCACCGATGACCCGATCAGCGGCGGTTATCGAAGCGAGGGTGCAAGGGTTCGCCTCGATGGCGGCATGCCGGGCCACGGGGCGGCGTTGCGCGCTTGGGGGGCGCCGTGAGGAACGGGGCGAGCCTGTTGCTGGCGCTCTGTGTCGGTAGCTATGGCGGCGCCGAGGGCGAGGCGTATCTCGGGATGCCGGGTGACGAAACGCACGCTCCGCCGCGAGACGTGCCCGGGGCCGTCGTGCGGGCTGCGCCGACATCGGACGCAGCCGGGAACGACCCGTTGCGCGCACTGGCCGAGGTGCTGAGGGGACTGGCGGAGCAAGCGGAGGCCCTGCGCCGCGGTTTGGAGGATCTACCGCGCTCGGAGGAAGCGCAGCGCCTGGCGGAGGAGTGGAGGCGGCTCCTCGATGAGATCGCGAGGGCTCAAGACGACGCCGAGGAGTCGTTACGCGAGGACCTCCTGCCGAGGCTTCAGGACGAGCTGGAGGCGCTCAAAAAGAGGCTCGAGGAATTGCAGCCCAAGGAACGACGACGAGTTACCCCGGTGCACATCTGATCAAACCCAGAACCATGAGCCAGCACGTTGCCTGTCAGAGGTGCGAGGCACATATTTGGGGTCAAACGACTTCACGTTCCTAAGCCAATGTACAAGGTGACAGTGACGTATTTAGCTGGCGTTACGGCCTTCACTTTGGTATATGTTGCTGCAGCAAAGTTTGGCTTTTGGCTGGTTCCGGGTATTCAGAACAGTGTCACTCCCGTTTGGCCTCCTGCCGGTATCGCCCTCGCGGTGATCCTGGTTTTCGGTTACCGTTTTTGGCCGGGGATCTTGCTCGGTGCGTTTGCGACAACGGCGTTTTCGGCCTTTCCTGTCACGACCGCATTGGGTATCGGCGTGGGAAACACCCTGGAGGCGATGCTGGCTACCTATCTGTTACGACGCGTGGGAGCCTTTCATCGCGCGCTCGACCGTCTCTGGGATGTATTGGGGTTCGTGGCCCTGGCCTCCGTTTGTGCCGCCATCCTCGGAGCTACGTTGGGAGTGGCTAGTCTAGGGTGGGGCCAGGTGGTGGACCGTTCCACCGCCTTTCCGACCTGGTGGATGTGGTGGCTGGGTGATGCCCTGGGGATGCTGTTGGTCACCCCGCTGCTCCTGACCTGGAGCCGGAAGTGGCGCGACGACTGGACCTTAGCTCAGGTCATGGAGGCCGCCGGTCTGCTCACGCTGCTGATCATTTTGAGCATACTTTTTTTTGGTGGTTGGGTGCTGCCCCCGCTCATCTATCCGCCGGAATACCTGTTCTTTCCATTCGTCGCTTGGGCGGCGCTGCGGCTCGGGCCGCGCGGGAGCGCGCTGACCGTTTTCGCTGCGACGGCGATCACGATCTGGGATTGGGGGAACGGTTTCGGGCCGGCGGAGGCAGAGGGCGACCTCGAAAGTCTCTTAGAGCTGCTGAGCTTCTTGGGCATACTGTCAGTGACGGGAATGACGCTTGCCGCGGTAACGAGCGAGCACCGGGGGGCGGAAATGGGGCTCCGGAGGCGGACGACAGAATTAGCGGAACTGAATCTCGCGCTCAGCTCGGAAATCGTTCAGCGCAAGCGCGCAGAACGATTGGCGCGCGGCCAAACGGAGGCGCTGGCCAAGTCTCTAGTGTTTCTCGCTTCGGAACCGGATCTAGAAACGTTTTGGGGGCATGCCCTGAAGGCGATGGTTGAGGAGCTGGAGGGAACGGGCGGTGCCTTGTGGTTTCCGGACTACGGTGCACGTCTCCTGCGCCTGCATCTCGAATGTGTCGACGGCCGGATCCTTACCGCCGCTGAGTCTGCACATCCTGCCGCGCGTAAGTCTATCTCCTTCGAGGAAGGCCCGATATCATTGGACCACGACGACGAGAGCAGAGCCCATTTCTACAGCGAGGGCGACCCTGCAGTCCCGTCGGCCATGTCGAAGTATCTCCGAACTATCGGCGCAAAAAGCCTGTTAAGCGTGTCCATGGTGGTCGGCGAGCGGGCGATCGCCTGGATGACGGTTCGCAGCGACGAGAGGCGGCTGGCGGACTTGGATAGCACGTTAGGCTTCGCCGCAGCACTCGGTCAACAGGCCACGCTTGCCATCCAGATGGCCCGGCTGAGCGAACAAGCACGCGAGTCGGCTGTGCTCGCCGAACGCAACCGGCTCGCGCGCGACATCCATGATACCCTGGCGCAAGGTTTCACCGGCGTGATCTTGCAATTGCAGGCCGCCGAGGGTGCCCTGGTCAGTGGCGACGCAGCGCCCGTGCAGACGCATATCTCGCGGGCAAGCGAGCTTGCGCGAAGCGCCCTCGCCGAAGCGCGCCGCTCGGTGCGGGCAGTGCGCCCCAAGGTTCTCGAAGCGCAGGCCCTGCCCGCAGCGCTCGATACCATGGTCCGGAAAATGACTCGCGATACTCGCATAGAGCCCAAGGTCAGCGTAGTAGGCCAACCGAGACCGCTTGCGGAGGAGTGCGAAGATGAGGTCATCCGCATCGTACAGGAGTCTCTTACCAATACAATCAAGCATGCCAACGCGAGCAGATTCGAGGTCAAGATCTTATTCGAACCGCACGGGACACAGCTACAGATCCTCGATGATGGAAAGGGGTTCGAGCCCACACTCCCTTACGACGGGTTCGGCTTGATCGGTATGAGAGAAAGGGCCGAACGAATCGGTGGCGACTTGACCATAGCGAGCTCGCCCGGCAAAGGCTCCGAGATTAGGGTCGCGCTGGGATCGGCGTGCTATGATGCACTATGAATAGCTCATCCTCCGACGCGCCGGGCGTGCCCCAGACGGGATCCGCATTGAGGAAGATTCGGATTCTGATAGCCGACGATCACCTCGTCGTGCGGGAGGGTCTGGTCGCGATCCTGAACCGACAGAGTGATATGGCCGTGATCGGCGAGGCCGGCGACGGGTGCGAGGCCTTCGAGCAGTGGCGGGAGCTCCGTCCGGATATTACCTTGATGGATTTGCGCATGCCCGAGATGTCCGGCGTAGAGGCCATCGAAGCGATTCGTAGAGAAGACGAAAAGGCCCTGATTATCATACTGACGACCTACGATAGCGATGAGGATGTTTACCGCGGAATGCGAGCGGGCGCCAAGGCCTATCTCCTAAAGGACGCCCACCGCGAGGAACTGTTAAACGGCATCCGAGCCGTATATGCAGGCAAGACCGTGGTCTCGCCCGGAGTCGCTTCAAAATTAGCCAGCCGTCTCCGTGAGGAAGAGCTCACCCCCAGGGAGCTTGAGATCCTTACGTTAGTGGGCCGGGGCCTGAGCAACAAGCTCATCGCCCGGGCCTTAGATATCACCGAGGGCACCGTCAAGACGCACGTCAAGAACCTTCTCGAGAAACTCGATGCCACGAGCCGGACGGAGGCCCTAGCCGTGGCCGTCCGACGTGGGCTGATCAAGCTCTAGGGTGCCAAGCTTGCTCAATAAAGCGTTCGTGCTCTCTCTAAAGTGGTAGGTATTGCCCTACCGCAAGGGTGGGATTGCGCTCCCGCGCCAGGCCTGTTCTCAGATCCAACTTTCACCGGATACCTCTTCGCCCCTCCGAGGTCGATACTGCCATAGGTACGCACCACGTCGTACGGGATCCTGGATATGAAACGCGTATTACTGTTCTTAGTCACCAACCTTGCGGTCGTGCTCGTGCTCAGCATCTCGCTGCGGCTATTGGGAGTCGATCGCATTCTCGATGAACAAGGCACGGGGCTCGACCTCAACGCCTTGCTGGTGTTTTCTGGCGTGTTTGGCTTTGGGGGCGCGTTGATCTCGCTGGCGATCTCGAAGTGGACGGCGAAGCGTCTGACCGGCGCGCGGGTCATCGAGCAACCTACCCATGCTACGGAGCGCTGGCTGGTGGAGACCGTACGGCGGCAAGCGCAGGGAGCGGGTATCGGGACGCCGGAGGTGGCGATCTACGAGGCGCCGGATGTTAACGCGTTCGCTACGGGCATGAGCCGGAATCATGCACTAGTCGCGGTCAGCACCGGTTTGCTACAGAGCATGAACCGGGACGAAGCCGAGGCCGTCTTGGGTCATGAAGTGAGCCATATCGCCAACGGCGACATGGTGACGCTGGCCCTGATCCAAGGTGTGGTCAACACCTTTGTGATCTTTCTCTCCCGCGTCGTAGGCCACTTGGTCGATCGCCTGGTGTTTAAAACAGAACAGGGACACGGGCCGGCATTCTGGGTGACCGCAATCGTGGCCGAGCTCATGTTGGGGATCCTGGCGAGCATCATCGTCATGTGGTTTAGCCGCCAGCGGGAGTTTCGCGCCGATGCGGGTGGTGCAAAGCTCGCCGGGCGCGAGAAGATGATCGCCGCGCTAGAGCGGCTGAAGCAGAGCCATGAGCAGCCTCACTTACCCGACCAGTTGGCGGCCTTTGGCATCGCGGGCGGGGTTGGCCATGGCCTGAAGCGCCTGTTCATGTCGCACCCCTCCTTGGATGAACGCATCGCGGCCTTGCGGGGGCCCAGCCGATAGATCGACCTATACTGGCCACGGTCATAAATCGCCGCCTTAGATCCCCGCTCCCTCCGGGAGGGAGCTAGGGTGAGGGGATCAAAAACGGGCGATTCGTGACCATGCGAGGTATAGTACAGGCTTGCTTCACGGCCCATGTTCCGTGCCATACGCGCAGTCGTCATTCCCTACACACCAGGTGCCGATCGGTGAACCTTGTCTTTGCGATGGAGCCGGTTGAATAAGGCAGCGCAAACGGTCAATATCGAGGTCAAGTAATGGAGTGGTTAACAGATCCGACGATATGGGTCGGTCTTCTGACCTTGGTGGTGCTGGAGATCATCCTCGGCATCGACAACCTTATCTTCATCGCCATCCTGGCGGATAAGGTGCCGCCGTCCCAGCGTGATCGAGCGCGTGTCATCGGTCTGAGCTTAGCGCTGCTCATGCGTCTCGGGTTGCTCGCCAGTATCTCCTGGGTCATGTCGCTGACGACGCCGCTATTCACTGTATTTGCACTGGAGATTTCTTGGCGCGACCTCATCCTCATTGTTGGTGGGGCGTTCCTGCTGATCAAGGCCACGATAGAGATACATGACCGGCTTGAAGCCGGGCCGCACGAGCACGCGGACGGCGTCGCTCATGCCCGGTTCTGGCCGGTAGTCGCGCAAATCGTGGTCCTCGACGCCGTGTTCTCGCTCGACTCTGTCATCACGGCCATCGGCATGGTCGACGAGATCTACGTTATGATGGCAGCGGTCGTGATCGCGATGATCGTGATGCTTGCCGCGAGCAAGCCGCTCACCAAGATCGTAAATGCCCATCCGTCGCTGATCATCCTTTGTTTGGGGTTCCTCCTGATGGTGGGCTTTGTGTTGGTTGCCGACGGCCTGGGCTATCACATACCTAAGGCTTACCTATACGCCGCCATCGGCTTCTCGGTGGTGATCGAGGCTTTTAATCAACTTGCACTTCGCAATCGCAGAAAATGGGCGGCCACGATTCCCCGCCGGCAGCGCGCGGCCGACGCGGTGTTGCGCCTTCTCGGCGGTGTTCCTGCCTCGCCGCCAGCCGCGGCGGGCCAGGACACGAGCACGCTGATCCCGGAGGGACAGAAGGAGGAGGCATTTGCGGCTGCCGAGAAGGGGATGGTGCGCGGCGTTCTGACGCTTTCCGACCGGTCCATTCAAACAATTATGACGCCGCGGCCGGAAGTGATCTGGATCGACCTGGACGATTCCAAGGAAGTCGTGCTAGCGAACGTTCGCGAGAGCGCGCATCGTCAGTTTCTCGTGAGCCGTGGATCGATCGATGAGGTCGTAGGCATCGTACGCAAGGAAGACATCCTGGAGCTTTGTCTCGACGACAAGCCTTTTGACCTCATGCAGGTCGTGCAGAAACCCGTAGCGGTGCACGAGGCCGCCTCGATTCTCGATACGCTCGAGATGTTCAAGAGCGCGCCCGTTGAGATGGCCTTGATCATCGATGAATATGGAAGTCTTCAAGGGATCGTCACGCAGACCGATTTCCTCGAGGCGATTGCAGGCCACCTGCCGGCGGCACAGACCGACGAGCCGGAGGTGAAGGAGCTAGCGGACGGCTCATTGCTTATCGACGGTGGCATCTCGATCTACGACGCACAGCAGCGGCTGGGTCTGGACATGCTCTCGGCTGGCGACTTCAATACGCTTGCCGGGTTCGTTCTCCGCGTCTTTGGCCGCATACCAGCGGTTGGTGAACGCATCGACTGGCGCGGTTGGAGCTTCGAGGTATCAGATATGCGCGGATGGCGGATAAACAAAGTGTTCGCACGGCGCGTGGGTCCGGATAGCGAATCATCTGTGGTGGATTCACCTTTAACGCCTCATCCCCAGGCTGCTTGATAGCCGGCAACGGGTGCTCTTCGGGTGGTCCTCTCTCAAAAGGGGCAGCTATGGTCGTACCGCGAGAGGGGGACCGCTCTCCCGCTTTCACGGTGCGTCCAAGTCCATCTTTTGCCGGATAGCCTAACGCCGCTCAGACGTCCATACTTTGCATCAACGGAACGACCCCAAGAGGGCAACCACTCAATAGTATAACGTGAACAACGGAGGGCAGATCATGTTGGAATGGCGTCATGTATTGGCCTTCTTAGCCGCGGTGGCGGTGATCGCCTTTGCGATCCTCTACGCAAAAGACAAAAGGAACGCATCAAGAGATGAACCGGCCCGCGACGATCGTGACAATGTAAAGATTGGCAAAACGCGTTAAACCGGGCAAGAGCTCGGTCAGCTTGAACGAGGTAGTCGCGCCCGAGCGTTGTTCCGACTAAAAAATCGGAACCCACCCCTAAATACGATGGAGGCACCTCGATGTTTGCACTCACACTAAAATGGCCCACGGTTTCTCACACAGTACAGGCCGTGTCCGAAGGGCTTCGACGTCTGTGGAGGCGTCTCGTCATACCGCTCGCGCTGGTTGCGGTGGTGTTTTTTGGGCTTGCACTCTATTGGAGCATCCGGCCGGCCCTCTTTGACGTCAGGGAGGTGGCCTTGCGGCAGTCGGGAGGCGACCCGACAAAGCTCGTCCCGGGCGCCGTGACCACGGCCACCCTGATCGAAGTAGCCACGACGCTGCTTGAGAAGAGAGGCGGGTTTCTCTCGAATGACATCAACCCTGTCTCGCTATGGCTGGACAACATGCCGCACTGGGAGCTTGGAGCGCTGGTCCAGGTCCGGGATTTCGCGCGGGTGCTGCGCAACGATTTCGCGCGTGCACAGTCGCAGTCGAAGGAAGACCGGGATCTAGCGATTGCGGACCCGCGGTTCCACTTCAACAATGAGTCGTGGATCTTCCCGACCACGGAAGGCCAGTACCGGGTGGGAATCGAGGCCCTACAACGATACCTGGCGATGCTCGAGGGCCCGAATCCCGACGACGCCCGGTTCTTCGTTCGAGTGGATAATCTGCGCTCCTGGTTGGAGCTGGTGGCCAAACGTCTCGGCGACCTGGCGCATCGGCTGAGCGCGAGCGTCGGAGTAGACGACCTCGATGCCTATGCCGTCTGGGACCTGACGGCGGACAAGGCCGCTAGTGAAATTACCGAACTGGCGTATAAAACCCCTTGGCTCGATACGGACGACGTCTTTTACGAGGCACGGGGTGCGACCTGGGCACTGATCCATTTCATGTACGCCATCCAGATCGATTTCGAATCGGTCTTGCACGACAGGAAGGCGATGGTGAGCTTCAAACAAATCATACGCAAGCTCGACCAGGCCGAGAAATTCATGTGGAGCCCCATCGTCCTGAACGGGACCGGATATGGGGTGGTAGCCAATCATTCGCTGGCGTTGGCGTCCTATATATCGCGCGCCGACTCCGCGGTGCTCGACCTGCTCGATCTGCTGCAACAATGACCTTGCTGCGGTTAGCCTACGGGCACGAACCGTCCGTTTGCACATTGAAGACCGTGATTGTGGGGCTCGTGTTACCCCTGACCGCAATTACGCTGAGCCTCGAGGCGCAGCTCTGCACACACCGATTCTGAGGTTATCCGATGAACAGGAAGCAACACAAATTTGACCTGCACCACGCGCCGAAATATATCCTCGCCGGTGCGCTGCTATTGACACCGCTTCTGCTGACGTGGCTGGTGTTTGAATTCCTGTTCCATACTTTGTTCCATTTGGGGCAACCCGGGGTGTCGGTGTTTGACAAGGCCGTTTATGGCGTCTCCCCGGGGTTTGCGGAATGGTTGTTTACCCCCTGGGTGGAATACCTAAGTGCCGTGGCGCTCACCCTCGTGGTGCTTTATTTCTTGGGTTGGGCAACCACTCAGGTACTGGGGAGGCGCCTGCTGGCGTGGTTTGAGGCGCTACTGGACCGCGTTCCCCTGGTAAAGACGATCTATGGTGGCATCAAGATATTCCTTGCGGCTTTCCAAACCAAGCTCAAGGGGGTCGAGCGGGTGGTTCTGATAGATTTTCCGTCACCGGAGATGAAGACCATCGGGCTGGTGACTCGGACCATGATCGATGAGGCGAGTGGAGAGGAATTGGCGGTAGTGTATGTCCCGACCTCGCCCAATCCGACCGGCGGCTTCATACAATTTTTGCCTCTGGCAAAGGTCATCTCGACAGATTGGACGCTCGACGAAGCGATGCAATTCCTTATGACCGCGGGCACCGCAGCACCCGACACCATTAGTTTCGCGAGGAGTGCCGACGCCCGAGACGAACCTGCGCCGGCACCGGAATAGCCACAAGGGCAGGCGAAAAGCACTCGGGTGTAGTTGGCCGTGGGGCTAATAGGTCTCCGGTGAAGGAGGGGTTTGGAAACCGGGCTAACGCGGGAGGTCGAGCCCGGACTTATCTAAAGGAATCGAGCCTGGCCGGTCTCAAGAAAGCGCCGAAACGCGATGAGCCCGATGGGGGTGATCAGCGCCATGGCGCCGATAATGAGCCACATCTCCCGGCAATCGCGCGGGCCTGCCTCGGGACAGTAGGTCGTGAGGAGAAACCCGGACAGCATGCCGACGAAAAACTTGGCGATGAAGAACGGCAGGACCGAGAGCGCCATGTAGGAGCCCTCCTGCCCCTCGGGGGCGATGGCGGCCGTATATTCATAGAGACGAGGGGACCACAGCGCTTCGCCGAGCGAGAGGAAAAAGACGAACAGCACGATCCCGACATACAGGGGATGGACCGCGCCTTCGAGGCCGAGCCAAGCGTGGCCGATGAGCCGCCCGAAAGGGCCTTGGGCGAGTGGCGCGTAGATCTCCGGCGGCACGGCGATGAAAAACACCGACGAGGCTGCGATGAGGCTCCCGAGGGTCACCATACGGTAGGCCGAGGCCCGCTGGGTGAGGACGCCGACCAGGGGTACGAAGAGGATGATGAGCGTCGAGTTGAGGACACCGAAGAGCTGACCGATGGGGGCGCCCGGGCCGAGCTCGCGGATGGCGTACTTCGGGAAGGTATAGAACATGTGGTAGAAGATGAGCCGCACCCCGACCACCAGGGTCAGGAAGGCGAGGAAGCGATAAAAGGCCGGTTGCCGCCAGAGTCCGGCGAAGATGCGGCCCGTCTCTCCCAGCACATCGCGGCTGGCGTCGACGAATGCGCGCAGGGTTCCAGTGCTCGGACCATCGGAAAGGCTCGGCCTTGGCGGTTCGCCATGGCGCCGGTCGGGCCCGCGCAGGACGAGCCCGAGGACCAGGAGGCCGGCGAGGGTGGTGAGGGTGCTCAAAAGAAACAGGGTGCGGTAGGTGCTCAGGCGGAGCCCGAGGAGCGGGACGGTGTAGGCGCCGTGCTCGCCCAGAGCGCCGCGTACCCCGTCGAAGACAAAGCCGGCACCGGCGAATCCGAGATTCATCGCGACATAGAAGATCGAGAACGCCATCGAGCGCTGCCGGGTCGTGGTGTAGCGCTTTACGGCCACCACCATCACCGGGGTCAGCAGGGCCTCCCCGAAGGCCAGCGGCAGGAGGCCGAAGGGGAGCGCGATCGAACCCGCCGGCGCGAAGGTCATGACGGCGCGCGCCACAACGCAGATCCCGAAGCCGAGCAGGAGCGCCCTGCGCAGGCCGACGGCGTCGGTGAAGGAACCGACCAGGACCGTGCACAGGGACAGCATCGAGGACCAGACGGCGATGAGGGATCCGGCGCGCGTATCGCTGTAGCCGAGGTCCGCGGACAGCCACAGGACCAGAGTCGAGTTCATGATACCGTAGGCGAGGATGGCCAGAAGCTTGAGCCCGAAGACGAGCCACAGCGTCGGCGCGGCGCCGGAGAGCACCATCAGGCGTCCGCTCGTGGGGATCTCGTCGTGCGACGCGGTCGGACGCTCAGCCATCAATGCCCTTGGGGGTGAAATACGCCTTTGTCGCCGAATTCGCCGGTGTGAAGACGCCTCTGCGCTACCGAATGCAAAAAGTCGGGATCAAACGGCCGCCGGCGGTGTGTCGAGAGCGGTCTACCGGCTCGCCATGACCTCGGCGATCGCGCGCCGTACCTCCGCCGGCAGGAACGGTTTTTCGATCACCGGGCGCCCGTTTTCGCCGGCGAGCTCCCGGAGCGCGGGGGCCAGGGTGTCGCCGGTGATGAACACGACGCCGGCCGTGCGTTCGGGCCAGCGCCGCTCGATCTCGCGGTACAAGGCCTGGCCGTCGAGGTCGGGCATGCGGAGATCGGTCAGGATCACGTCGTAGGGTTCGCTGCCCATCCGCTGCAGGGCCTCGCGGCCGCAGGAAGCGGTCGTGATCCGGTGACCGTCGCCCTCCAGGATCTCGCGAAGCGTGTCGCACACCTCGGCCTCGTCGTCGACGATCAGCACCCGTAGCGCCGCGACCGCGACCGGCAGCGGGACACCCTGAAGCGCCGGACCTTCGGAGGGTCCCGCCGGCAGCACGATGGTGAACTCGGCCCCGCCCTCGTACGGGTGCGCGAGGACGAGCGTACCGCCGTGGGCCTCGACGATCGCGAGGCTCACCGAGAGCCCCACCCCGATCCCGACGCCCATAGGCTTGGTGGTGAAATAGGGCTCGAAGACGCGCGCCCGCAGCGCCTCGGGGATCCCCGGGCCGTTGTCGGCGACCACGACGCGGATGGCCTTCCCGCCGGGGTCGAGGCGGCTCGCGATCCGGATCCGGCGCGGCGGCGGCCGCTCCTGGAGGGCCTGCTGGGCATTCACGAGCAGGTTCATGAAGACCTGGTGGATCTGATCGGCATCGGCCGAGATCGAAGGGAGGTCCGGTTGGAGCGCGAGCGCGACCTCGATACCGCTGGTCCTGAGCCCGTACCCCAGGACGTCCAGCGCCGCCGTGATCAGATCGTTCACGACGATCGGACCGCGTTCGGGTGGGCGCTGTCGGGCCATCGCCAGGAAGGTCCGTACGATGCGGGCGCAGCGTTCGGCCGCGGCGCGGATCTTGGCCGCGGCCGCGCGGGTTGCGGGGTGATCGGCTTCCTCCAGGAGCACCGCGCGCGCCACGACCACGGCCAGCGGATTGTTCAGCTCGTGCGCCACCCCGGCCAGCAAGGAGCCGAGCGCCGCGAGCTTCTCGCGCTGGTAGAGGGCCTCGCGCTGGCGCGCGAGCGCCTCGGCGGCCTCTTTGCGATCGGTGATGTCGCGCGTCATCGCCAGAATCCGGTCCTGCCCCCCGATCACGACGCGCTTCAGCAGCACCTCCTCCCAGCGCAGGCTGCCGTCCTTGTTGCGGCAATGCCACTCGAAGCGCAACTGCTCGCCGGCGATGGCGCGCGCGATGTTTCTCATCGCCTCCTCCTGGGTATGGAGGGGCTCGCCCGAGCTGAGGGTGCCGACGTCGATCGCCAGCAGCTCCTCGCGGGTGTAGCCGTAGGCGCTCGAGCCCCTGGGATTGACATCGACGAACCGGCCGCTTGGGATCTCGTGCACGAAGATGGCGTCCTCGGCCGCGTCGAAGATGGCGCGATAGCTCTCTTCCGAGACACGCAGCGCGGCCTCGGTGCGCTCGCGCTTTTCGATGTCCGCCAATAGCAACCTCTGCGTTTCGGCGACCTTGGCCGCCATGGCATCGAAGGCCTGCCCGAGCCGCCCGAGCTCGTCGCGGCCCGACAGCGCGCTGCGCGCCGCGAGGTCGCCCGCGGCCAGCGACTCCGCGGCGCGTACCAGACGCTCCACGCGGCGCGTCAGGTAAAGGTGCAGGAAATACCCGAGCGCCAACCCCAAGCCGCCGACGAGCGCCGCGAAGACCAGGGACTGATCGTAGATCCGAGCCCTGGCGAGCGCCTTGCCCGGGACGAGGTCGTATAGGAGGTAGAGGTAACCGAGCCGGGTGGGGCGCAGCTCGAGCCCCGTGGCGCCGAGCAAAACGCTCGCGTAGCCGGTGAGCGAGGCGCGCTCGGGGCCCATCGCGATCTGGATGCGCCGCTCGCGCGCGACCCGGGCCGCCGCCGCGACATCGAACCGCGGCAGGACCTCCATGACGTCGCGCCGCGACCACGCGAGCCGCGTCGCGGCGATGATGAGACGCGCATCGTCGACGAGCGCCACGGTGCTGAGCTCGGGGTTCGAGGCGAGGATCGCGATCTCGCGTTGCGCGCCTTTGAGATCCCCGTTGAGCAACAGGTACTCGAGCGCGCTCTGTAGCCGCGTCAGCTCCTGTACCAGCCGCGCCCGCGCCTGGTCTTCCAGGTCGCGCTCGGCGCTCGGGAGGTAGTAGAGGAAGTTCAGCGCGATGAGCCCCGCCGCGAAGACCAGGACCGCGGCCGGCACGGTGATGCGCAGCGTCGCGTAGCCCTGGGGGCTCACGGCGACAGGCTCGCAAGCGGGCCGGGCGCCAACAGCGCTTCGATATCTACGGGTCCACGGATGAGCTTCGCCTCCAGCATCAGCGCCATGAGCCGCGCCCCGGACCCGACCAGGCCGGGCGCTTCGCCCCCGAGGAGCGTGACGTTGTCCTCGCGCGAGGGGAATCGTAGACCCTGAAGGGACTCCAGGAACTGCTCGCCCGTCATTTGCTGGCGCGCGCCCATCCTGGAGGCGGCGTCGCGCGGGTTGTGATCGAGATAGTCGAGAGCGCGGAACCAGCCGGCGACCAGCGCCTGGACCGCCTTCGAATCTTCTTCCAGGGCCGTCGCACGCACCGCCACCAGATCCACGATCTCGCCCGGGATCCGGGTGCTGTCGAAGAGCAGCGAGGCACCGCCGCGCAACAGCTCGGCGCGCACCGGGTTGAAGGTGACCACCGCGTCCACGAGGCCCCGCTGGTAGGCCGCCACGTGCTCGTTCGCCTCCTGGTAGACGATCTTGACATCGCCCTGCCGCATCCCGTTCTGCGCCAGGGCCCGGCTCAACACATACGCGCCCAGGACCCCGCTCTCGACCGCCACCCGTTTGCCCGCCAGGTCCTTCACGGTGCCGAGCTCCGGCCGCCCGACGATGGCATCGCCGCCGTGTGAGACGTCGATCACCAATACGATCCGCGGTCGAAAATCATCCTGGGCCAACATCAACACCTCGTCCAGGCTGATTACCATGCCGTCGATGGTCTGGTTCCGGAAAGCCCGCATGACCTCGCTGGCCGAGGGATACTCGACCAGCCGGATCGCCTCGGGATCGAGAAAACCGAGATCGCGCGCGAGATAGAGGGGCTCGCAGCCCGTCCAGACGTTGGTACCGATGCGAAGCGGCGGCGCGGGCTCGGGGCCGCAGCCGGTGAGGGCAAGGAACAAGAGCGCCAGGATTACGAAGTGAGGTCGTCGCATCTTCCGCGGCCCGGCAGAAGCACGCACAGCAACGCCATCATACCCTATCGTTTTCTGCCGTCAGGCGCTTTCCGCCATCAGGGTGGACGCTTATCGCTCGTGGGCTTCGAGCGGGGCTGGCCCCGATGAAGCTCCATGGGCACCGGCAGATCACCGATGCCCACCTCTTGGCACTGACACTCCGGCAAAGCGGTTGTCTCGCGACGCTGGACCGCGGCCTACGAGACCTCGTTCCGGATGGTTACGCTCCCAACGAGGTCGTCTGCCTGTTGACAGAGGTTGGATAAACGCGGGGCGCGCGGCATGGCCCGATCCGCATTCACGCATCTCCCCCGCCCGGCAGGAACACGTACCCCTCGCTGCGCACGGTCCTGATATAGCGCGGCTGCTCCGGGTCCGGCTCGACCTTCTTTCTGAGCCTGAGGATGCGGAGATCCACGCTGCGATCGTAGGGGTCGAGGTCGCTGCGCGTGCTCAGGTTCAGGATCCGCTCGCGCGACAGCACCTGGTTGGGGTGTGCGGTGAAGGTCTTGAGGAGGTCGTATTCGAGCGGAGACATCGGCACCTCTGCGCCCGACTCGTCGATGAGCCGGTGCGCCCCGAGGTCGAGCACGCAACGGCCGACGCGCACCCGGGAGGCGCCCAGATCGGCCGAGCTCGCGGCGCGCCGCAAGACGCTCTTGATGCGCGCCAAGAGCTCGCGCGGGTCGAAGGGCTTGGGGAGGTAATCGTCGGCGCCCATCTCGAGCCCGACGATGCGGTCGACCACGGTCCCGGCCGAGGTCAACATCACGATCCCCATCGGGTAGCGCTCCCGCAGATGGCGGGCGAGGGATAGTCCGTCCTCCCCCGGCAGGTGGATGTCGAGGATGGCGAGGTCGATCGCGTGTTTCGCGCACAGCGCCCGGGCGGCCGCGGCGTTCTCGGCGCCGAGCACCGCGTAGCCCTGCGCGTTCAGATACTCCTCCAAAACCTCACGCAGCTCGGCTTCGTCATCGACGATCAGGATGGTCGCCCGTTCGCTCATGTCTGCCCCCCTCGCGTCCCACGTCCGGGTCGGATGAAACAAATGATACAAAAATCCCCCCGCCGTGAAATCGGCCTGATACAGACGCTCGCTAGACTGCCCCCT
>JBQTJM010000065.1:0-5818 GCA_052387115.1 Gammaproteobacteria bacterium
GAAGTGGTGTCATGCTCACGCTCTACCAGTTCCAGTGTTCCCATTACTGCGAAAAGGCCCGCTGGGCGCTCGATTACAAGGGTCTCGCCTACGAGACGCGCAACCTCATCCCGGGCCCCCACCGGCGCACCACCCGGCGCCTCGCGGCCGCAAGCCACCTGCCCATACTGGTCGACGGAGGCCTGGTCGATGAGGCCAAGGTGATCCAGGGCTCGGACAAGATCATCGACTACCTCGATCAGCGCTGGCCCGAACGCCGCCTGACACCCGTCGCTATGCTGGCCGCGTCCCTGGCCGTGGAATGGGAACGCTATCTGGATGCCGAGATCGGCGTCTCGATCCGGTGCTGGTTTTATTACCACGCCCTGCCGGGGCGCGCGCTCGCGACGCGCTTCCTGTTGCAAGGGGCCCCTTGGTATGGACGGCCCCTCTACGCGCTCATCTTCCCGGCGGTGCGCCACGCCATGCGAAAGATGATGCATCTCGACGCCGACAACGCCGCGCGCTCCGAGGCGCGGCTGCGCGCCGCCCTGGAGCGCCTGAACGGGGCCTTACGCGGGCAGCGTTATCTGGTGGGCGGTGTCTTTTCGCGCGCCGATCTGACGGCCTGCGCCCTGCTCGCCCCCCTGTGTCTGCCCGAGCTCGCCGCGCCCGCCGTGGCGGATGCCCTCCCGTCCGCCGTCGCCCGGTTTCGCGCCGAGCAAGAGGACGCGCCGTTCTTCGCCTGGGTCACCGAGACCTACCGGAGACATCGCGGTGCGCCGGCCGGCTGAGCCTACCTCGCCGCTGCCGGTTAATCGAGTCGGCGCGATCACACCCCTCTAGGGGCATGCTGGCCCGCCGGTCACCTGGCAGAGGGCCGCGCAGGCGTCGACGATTCCGATCGTGCCGGCGGCGGCGGAGGACCTTGTCGTCTCGCGTAACAGGGCGTGCACCTCAGTCGGTTTCAGCCACGGCCGCCCTTCGAGGACCAGGGCCACGACCCCTGCGACGTGCGCCGTTGCGAGCGAGCTGCCCGAGAGGAAATCGTAGCCCTCGCGCGGTGCGGTTGTCAGGATCTCGGCCCCCGGGGCCGCGACGAACGCGACGCCGGCTCCCGCCGTGCCATCCGCGACTCGCCCCTCGACATCGCTCGCGATCACCGGGATCACGCCCGGCAGCGCCGCCGGGTAGCCGGGGTCCTCGGGCCCCGCGGCCGCCGCGACCGGGACCACCCCTCGCGCTACGGCCGCCTCGACGAGGCGCGCCAAGAGCGGATCGGGCGGCCCGGCGAGGCTGAAGTTCAGGACCCGTGCTTGCGCGTTGATCGCATGGTCCACCGCCTTGGCGATCGTCCAGCTACTGCAGAGCGCACGCTCGGCGCCATCCTCGGGGTACCAGCAGGCCTTGAGCGCCAGGACCTCGGCCTCCGGAGCGACCCCATAGATGCCCACGTCGTCATCGGCGCGCGCGGCGATGACCCCGGCGACCGCGGTACCGTGTGGGTCGCGCGCGAAGCTGCTCTCCCCACCCTCGACGAAGTTCGCGGTCGCGACGATGCGGCCGCGCAGATCAGGATGGGAGCGATCGGCACCGGTGTCGATGACCGCGACCCTGATCCCCCTGCCGGTGCTGCTCCCGTGCACGCGGTCGGCGCCGATCGCCTGGGCACCGTGTTGCAGCCCCGCATAGGGATCGCTATGGGCCGCCAGGAGCCCCTCGAAAACCAGGTTCGACTGCGCCGAGTCGACCCTCGGATCGGCGCGCAGCCGCGCGAGCACCGCGTCGTAGGAGAGCCCGTCGGGGACTTGGTACACGAGACACTGCACCCGAATCGAGCGGAGCGGGAACTCACCGACCTGCGCGACGCCGTGCTCCGCTCCCAGGGCACGGGAGACGGCCGCCCAGCGCTCGGGGGTATCCTCGGCCAAGGTCACGATGATCTGGCGTGCCTTGCCCTGCTTGGGCAGGCCCTCCACACCTTGGGGCCCTGGCTGGATAGCCGCGCACCCGAGGAGCGACCACAGAAGCACGGCGATGGGCGCGGAGCGGTGCTGCCTCATGGGCCGGACTTGGGCTCGGCGAGCCGCACCTTCGGGTGACCGCGGAGCTTCGGGACCGGAACGTCCGACGTGGCCCCGGACAATCTCAGTGTGTAGACGCCGGCCGGCGTGGGCCCGCGCACGATCTCGGCCCCGAGCTCGCGGAGCAGGACGCGAAGCTCGCGCTCGGTCAGGTCCTCCGCGAACACCACTTGGACACGTGGCCCTTCCGCCTTGAGCGGCTCGGGAGAGGACAAGGTGCCGTAGGGCTCCTGCCGGACGAAGAGCGCCGCACCTAGAACCAAAACGAGCACTGCTTGCGCCGCGAGGGCCCATTGCGCGGCGCGCGGGGTCTCCCTGAAGGACCGAACCAGGTCCGTGAGCGCCGTGTGCCAACGTTGCGCCGGGGCGGGGCGCCGCTCGGCCCTCTCGATCCGCTCTATGATCGCGCCGAGGTGCGCCGGCGACGGCGACCAGGCGGCGCGCGTCTCGGCTTGCACGGCGTGCGCGAGCGCCCAACAGCGCGACAGCTCGTCGCGACACGGAGCGCAGTCGGCCAGGTGGCGCTCCACGCGCGGCCGCTCTTCGTCGCCCAGCGTGTCGTTCACGTACCAGGGCAAGAGCGCCCATGCCTCCTCGTGGTCGAGGTTTCCGGCGTAGCGTTGCAAAGACATCGCTGCGATCCTCATACGTCCTGCGCATCCTCTATGCCCAGGCGCCGGAGCGCCTCGGAGAGCCGTCTCCGGGCGTGGAACATGCGGGTCTTGACGGTGTTCACCGGACAGTCCATCACTCGCGCGATCTCCTGGTAGCCGAGTCCCGCATAGAAGGTCAGCTCGACCACCGCGCGCTGCTCGGGCGACAGGGTCGCCAAGGCACGGCTGAAGACCGCCTTGAGGTCGCGCCGCCACACCTCGCGCTCGAGGTCCGGCGACTCGCTCGCCCCCGCGGCATCTTCGAGCCCTTCCTCGTCGCTGTGATAGAGAATTCTCCCGCCGGTCTTACGCCGCTCCCGCTCCAGCGACTTCAGGGCCTTCAAGTGCGTGATGCCGTAGAGCCAGGGTACGAGCGGCCGACCGGTATCGAACTGCTCCGCCCCTTGCCAGACCGCGAGCATCACGTCATTCACCACCTCGCCGACCAGCTCGGGGCGCTTGACGAGCCGCTTCACATAGGTGCCGAGGCGCCCGGCATAGCGGTAGTAGAGCGTCTCGAAGGCGCCCCGATCGCGCGCGGCGATCCGTTTCATGAGCCCGACGTCCTCCTCTGAGAGACACGGGGAGGACCTTGCGGCGGGCGCGGCGGGCGTGGGTGTCATCGGCGCGGCGATCGCTCCAGGAAGCGGGCCCGAGGACCCATCGCGTGAAAACATACGCCCGCCGCACGAGCACGGCAAGCGGTTTGGGTCCCCCACCAGCGGGGGTCCCGAGCGTCCGGTTTGCCTTTCGGCGTCCCCTGTCCCATATTTCCCGCGGGTCGCGCGGCGGTTCAACGTCACGCAGGCCGGCCATCGGGTGAAGATGGAAAGACTCGCGATCGCGATCGTCGCGTTGACCGCGCTCGGGCCTGGATACGCACCGGCGGGAGACGCTATGGACGATCTCCGGGAGGCCTTGATCGGGGGCAGGCCCGATCTGTTCCTGCGCTACCGCTTTGAGCATGTCGATGACGGGACGCCCGGGCTGCGCGATGCCTATGCCTCGACCCTGCGCACGGCGCTCGGCTACCACACCGGGAGCTTCCGCGATCTCGGTTTCTATCTACAGGTCGAGGACGTCCGGGTGCTCGGCAACGATGCCTACGACGACGGCGGGGCGAACGGGGTCTTCGACCGCGCCGAGGTCGTGGACCCCGAGGGCACCGAGTTGCAGCAGGCCTACCTCCGTTACGAGGGGCTCCCGAAGACCGTGTTGCGGATCGGGCGCCAGGAGATCAACCACCGCGAGCCCCCGTTCAATCGCTATGTCGGAAACATCCTGTGGCGGCAGAACTGGCAGAGCTTCGACGGCCTGCGGGCCATCAACCTCTCGTTGCCCGACAGCGTCGCCGATTATGCGTATATCTGGAATGTCAATCGGATCTTCGGCGAGGACAATCCCTTGCCCGATCGGAGCGATTTTCGTCTCGATGGCCACCTCTTGAATGTCCAATACAGCGGTCTACGGTGGGCCAAGGCCGAAGGCTATGCCTATCTGCTGGATTTCGACAGCCCGAGCGCAGCCCGTTTCTCGACCGCGACCGTGGGCCTGCGCCTGAAGGGGGACCTGGATCTCCTGCCGGGATTCCGGTGGACCTACGCGGGCGAATACGCGCACCAGTCCGACTATGGCGACAACCCGAACGAGGTGGCGGTCGGATATTTCCTCGGCGAGCTCGGTGCCCGCTATGCGATCGCTAAGGTCTTGGATTCGGTCGCGCTGACGCTCTGCTACGAGGTCTTGGAGGGCGACGGGGGCCAAGAGGCCTTCCAGACCCCGCTCGGGACCAACCATGCCTTCCAGGGTTGGGCGGACCGATTCCTCGTCACGCCCGGGGACGGCGTCGAGGACCTCTTCGTGACCCTCAAGGCCACGGCGCTCGGGACGACCCTCATCGTGGTCTATCATGACTTCGCGGCCAACGACGGAGGTTACGACTATGGGCACGAATGGGACATCCAGCTGGAGCGGCCGCTCTTCGACAACGCGCTCATCGGCGTCAAGTTCGCGGCCTACGAAGCCGACGCGAACGCCGAGAACCTGGCCCGCAACCGGTCGACGGGTCAGTCGTTCGACCTCACCAAGTCCTGGGCCTACGTACAGATCCGATTCTGACGCACCGCTGACCGACCCGCGGCTCTGCGCATCCATCCCATATGCTTCCTGGCCGGGGCGCCGCGACATCTCCTGCGCCTCGTTATCCACCTGTGCGTCCTCCTCTGAGAGATCGCCATAGGCCTGCCCGCCGGCGCTGAGCTGGACAGACAATGCGTTTACCAGTTCCGACAAGCCCTCTGGGCTCATCATCGGGATCCGCTCGATCTTAGGCACCGCGGCCCCGCCACCCGTGAACATGTCCCAGACGCTCCCGGCCGGGGGGTGGACACCGTCGAGCCCTTCCTCGAGGTGACCCCTCATCTGACCCTGGCCACCCGCCCCGCGGTGCAGCGGTTGAACCTTTTGTGCATCTCCAGGGAATTACAAGCAGCGGGAACGAGCTGTATTGGCAGCTAAGAGGGGTCAGGCATCTGCCCGACACCATCCTCTCTCCTGCAACCGAGCGCTTTTGAGAGCCCTCGGGTCTGGCTCTGTGCCAGTCAGGCAGAGGAGGGAGGTGCCGTTTTGACCCCGGTACCCACTGTTCATCACAGGCAATCAACCAGTTAGGAGAGCAACCATGACTACAATGCGATTTGCTTTATCGCTCGTTATCGGGATCGCGAGCGTATCGACCACTGTTTCGGCAGCAGGGGTGGTGAGAGCGGACTTCAATGGCGACGGATTTGAGGACGTGGCCATAGGGGTTCCCGATCAGGATTCGCCCAATGCATCGGATGCAGGCGCCGTACAGATCCTGTACGGTGATCCTCAGGGTCTCATCGCCACCGGCATCCAGGTATTGGATCTCACCAATTGCCCCTTTTCCGATGAGGGCAACCGGTTCGGGTCCGCGCTCGCGGCCGGCGATTTCGATGGTGATAATTTTACCGACCTGGCCATTGGCCTGCCCTTCGCGGATGTATCGGGAGTCCAGGACGCAGGGGCCGTGCTCATCGTGTATGGCACGGGGGTGGGGCTTGTGTGTAATAACGGAACGGC
>JBQTJM010000066.1:0-5432 GCA_052387115.1 Gammaproteobacteria bacterium
GCCCGGCCGTGGTCGCGGTCGATGGCCAGCCGGCGGTCCACCGCATCGTCCCCCTCTCACTGAGCTTCGACCACCGGGCCGCCACCGGCGGCGAGGCCGCACGCTTCCTGGCGGCGGTGCTCCAGGACCTCGAAGGGCCCGGCGACGGTGGTCGCGTTCCGGGCCTATCGCAGCGACTGGCCTAAGGAGGCCGATCGCCTTCTTCGCCAAGTCCGGCTCTGCTAGAATGGTCGAACGCATCTGGCGGCGCGCATCTGGCAAACCGCGCGCATCTGACCGAGGGGTCGCCGGCTCATGACATGGGTGGACTATGCCATCCTCGCCATCATCGGGCTCTCGGCCCTCATCAGCATCTTTCGGGGTCTGGTGCGCGAGGTTTTGTCTCTGTTCGCGTGGGGGGGTGCCTTCTGGGTGGCGCGGAGCTTCATGCAGGAGGCGGCGGGTTGGTTTGGCGGTGTCGTGTCCGTGCCCTCGGCCCGGTTGGTCCTCGCCTTCGCGACGCTGTTCGTGGGAACACTCCTGGTGGCTACTCTGGTGAGCCTGCTCATCGGCAAGCTCATCGCCGGCACCGGCCTCACCGGCACCGACCGCATGCTCGGAGTGCTCTTCGGTGTGGGGCGAGGCATCGTGATCGTGGCCACACTGGTATTGGCCGCCGGCCTCACGCCCGTTCCGCAAGACCCGTGGTGGCGGACCTCGCTCCTGCTCCCGCGCTTCGAAGCCGCGGCGCTCGTGATGCGGGGGTATCTGCCGGCCGAGGTCGCGGGCTATTTCCCGGTCGAGGGGCAGCCCCCCGCCGGCCGGTGAGCTCGGGAGTGTGATATGTGCGGGATCGTCGGCATCGTCGCCAGGGACAGCGCGAACCAGGCCCTCTACGATGGGCTCACGGTCCTCCAGCACCGCGGCCAGGACGCCGCCGGGGTCGTCACCTGCCACGACGGGCGCCTGTACCTGCGCAAGTCGCAGGGCTTGGTGCGCGATGTCTTCGAGACCCGGCATATGCTGGAGCTCATCGGCAACATGGGGATAGGGCATGTCCGGTACCCCACGGCCGGTTGTTCCTCGAGCGCCGAGGCCCAGCCCTTCTACGTGAACTCCCCCTACGGCGTGACGCTCGCCCATAACGGCAACCTCACCAACAGCGAAACGCTCAAGAACGAGCTGTTCCGCGATGACCTCCGCCATGTCAACACCGATTCGGACTCCGAGGTTCTCTTGAATGTCTTCGCCCACGAGTTGCAACGGCTCGGGAAGCTCTGCGTCGGTCCGGAGGACATCTTCCATGCGGTCCGGCGGGTCCACGAACGCTGTCGGGGCGCCTATGCCGCGGTGGCGATGATCACGGGCGTCGGGATCGTGGGGTTTCGAGATCCGCACGGCATCCGGCCGCTGGTGTTCGGGAAACGCACGACCGAGCGCGGGCCCGAGTACGTGATCGCCTCCGAGAGCGTGGCCATCGATGTCCTGGGTTACAAGCTGGTGCGCGATGTGCGGCCGGGCGAGGCGGTGTTCATCTCCGTGGAGGGGACCCTGACGACGCGCGACTGCGCCCCGCACGGGTCTCATGCCCCGTGCATCTTCGAATATGTCTATCTGGCACGGCCGGACTCCATCATCGACGGGATCTCCGTTCACAAGGCGCGCATGCGCATGGGCGAGGCCCTGGCGCGCAAGGTCCGGCGGCTGTGGCCCGAGCACGACATCGATGTGGTGATCCCCATCCCCGACACCAGTCGCAGCGCCGCGCTCCAGCTCGCCCACGAGCTCGGTATCAAGTACCGCGAGGGGTTCATCAAGAACCGCTACATCCCGCGCACCTTCATCATGCCCGGACAGGGTATGCGCAGGAAGTCGGTACGCCAGAAGCTCAACGCCATCGACCTCGAGTTTCGCGGCCGCAACGTCATGCTCGTGGACGATTCCATCGTGCGCGGCACGACCTGCCGTCAGATCATCCAGATGGCGCGTGACGCCGGGGCCAAGAAGGTCTATTTCGCCTCGGCCGCGCCGCCGGTGCGGCATCCGAATGTGTACGGGATCGACATGCCCTCGGTGGACGAGCTCATCGCCTACAACCGCACCGTGGACGAGGTCGCCCGGCTCATCGGGGCGGACTGGCTGGTGTACCAGGACCTCGAAGACCTGATCGCGGCCGCCCAGAAGGGCAATCCCGAGGTCGGCGAGTTCGATGCCTCGTGCTTCAGCGGTGAATACGTGACCGGCGACGTGACCGCCGAATATCTGGATCGCCTCGCGGCGGAGCGCTGCGACGAGGCCAAGACGGAACGCAGCCGGGCCTTGAACAGCCTCGTCGATCTTCACCACATCGCCTGAAGGGGAGCGCCGTATGTTTGTCGCGACACACGCCATCGGAGCCGCGGGGTCGATCACAGGCGCGTCTTGCACCGCACGGCTCCGGCGGTTGGTCGCCGCGGCCTGCGTGGGGCTCGCTGCGTGCGCCGAGATGGAGGCCAATGAGCGGGTTTCGAGCCTCGACACCAGCAGCAACGCCTACGCCGCCGCCTTGCGCTGGGGGCAATACCAAGAGGCGGCGCGCTTTCGCCTGCCGCGTAACGGGCCCGTGACGATGCCGGACGTCGAGCCGCTGGAGCACATCAAGCTCACGTCCTATGAGGTCACGGACCAGACCATGAACGCGGACGCCACCGAGGCCCGGATCGAGGTCGTGATCGACTACTACCACGACGACATCGGCCGGGTCGATACCTTGAAGCAATCGCAGGTGTGGTGGTACGAGCCCACCCAGAAACACTGGTTCCTGGAGACCGAGCTGCCGCCCTTCATGCGGCACTACACGCGGCGGCGGTAAGAAGCCCCAACTATACTTCTTGAAGGGCTGATCTTGCGGAACTGATCTGGATCAGAGCGGTCTGGGATAGTTGTGCTGTTCACTGGGTAGGCTATCGCGGGCAGCCGGGGCGGGGTTCTCATGAACGATACGGGCTTATGACACAGGCGGTCGAATCGATAAAGGACCCTGCGCGTCAAAGGCAGGCGCACGGCATTCCAGCACTCCAGATCCTCGACGTTGCAAAGGCGCCGGGGCGCACGGTCCGGACTTGGTTCTCGTCGGGACGGAGTTGTGTATGTCCTGACCTCCCCAGGCCCAGGCATACACAAGAGGCTGACGCTCGCCGGTAACCGCAACACTCCGGCGGCTGGACGCGCGTCGCCTCGCCCAGCCAATGCGCCCCGCGTCACGCTCGTTTCAGCGGGCTTCGTCAAGGAACGGCCATTGCCCGAGATCCAGCCAGACACACTGTAAGTGCCGGGTACCCCGGCACATTTGTGCGTCCGGCAGAGGCCCCCCTGTTTTCTCTCTCTGCTCCGGGAGGCCTAATCCACCGTCACGCCTCGCCAGAATGCCACACGGCCTTTGATCTGCTCCGCGGCTTGCTTGGGATCGGGGTAATACCATGCGGCGTCGTGATTCACCGCTTCATCCACGACGATATCGTAGTAGCCCGCTTCTCCCTTCCAGGGACAGGTCGTATGGGTGTTGCTGTGCCGAAAGAATTCGCGGTTGACCGATTCCGCCGGAAAGTAATGGTTTTCTTCGACTACGATGGTGTTCTCGCTTTCGGCCAATACCTTGTTTTGCCAGATAGCCTTCATTGCGGGACCCTCGACTGAGCTTGACGGTAAATGAAGAGTTGGATTCTACCCTATCGCCCCTGCAGAACCAGAGCGACGCGCGACTACTGCCGGCCTGCTGCATCCACTATGATCGCGCCACCCAAGACGCCGACCTACCCCATTGAAGTGAATGGTCACGATGAGCGACCGAGACAGACGCCAGCTCCCTGAGCGGTCCAGCCGAGAAGACATCGACGCCTTCCTGCGGCAGGTGGCTGCGCTGTCACGGGTCAAGCCTACCGGCCGGCGCGGCCGGCTCATCTTCGCCATGGACGCGACCGCCAGCCGTGAGCGGACCTGGGACCGCGCCAGCCATATCCAGTCCCAGATGTTCCAGGAGACGGCTGCGCTCGGCGGTCTCGAGATCCAGCTGTGCTTCTACCGCGGCTACCGCGAGCTCGAGACGAGCCCATGGCTCACCGATACCGGGGCCCTCCAGAGGCAGATGACGGCCGTCTCCTGTGCCGCGGGGTACACACAGATCGAACGGATCCTGGCTCACACCCTGGAGGAGACCCGGAACAAGCGGGTCAACGCCCTGGTTTTTGTCGGTGACTGCATGGAAGAGGACCCTGACCGGCTGGGCCACCTCGCCGGTCAACTCGGGGCCCTGGGGGTTCCGGGCTTCGTGTTTCAGGAAGGGGACGACCCGATCGCGGAACACTCCTTCCGAGAGATCGCACGGCTCTGCAAGGGCGCCTATTGCCGCTTCGACGCGCAGAGCGCCTCCCAACTGCGCGACCTCTTGAGCGCAGTCGCCGTCTATGCCTCCGGAGGCAGGCAGGCGCTCGAACGCTTCGGGAAGGAACGCGGAGGGATCGCCTTGCAGCTGGCCCACGAGATCGATGCGAGGTGAGCGGTGCTTCTCAACCTCACCTTGCTCCTGGCCGGGATCGGCGCGCTGGCTGGGCTCTGGTGGTTGTTGCGAACGCCACCGCCGGTTATCGCCGCCAAGTTCCGCAGGGCGCTCGTGGTCCTCGCGGTGCTGCTACTCGTGTTCCTCGCGGCCACCGGGCGACTTAACTGGTTGTTGGTGCTCCTTGGGGCCTTGGTCGCCGCCGCCGTGCGGCTTCTGCCGTTACTTCATTATGCGCCGCTGGTCCAGCGCCTGTGGCGGCAGGTCCGCCCCCAATCTGCCAATAGCGGTGGCTCGCCCGGTGCCGAGCGCTCGACGGTTGAATCCAGTTTTATCCGCATATGGCTCGACCACGCCACGGGAGAGATCGACGGTGAGGTGTTGGCGGGCACTTTCAAGGGCCAGCGGTTGAGCGAGCTGCAACGCGATCAGCTAATGCGGCTTTATCGCGACTGCCGAGGCGCCGATCCCGATTCGGCCGCCTTGCTGCAGAGCTATCTCGACAGGGTCTACGGCGAGACCTGGCAAGCCGCGCCCGGCTCTGAAACGGGGACGCGCCCCGGACCGACGCCGATGACCACCGATGAGGCCCGCCAGATCCTCGGCCTGGGGCCCGTGGCAAGTCGAGCGGAGGTCATCGCCGCGCACCGCCGCCTCATCCACAAGCTCCACCCCGATCGGGGCGGCTCCGATTACCTCGCCGCCAAGATCAACGAGGCACGAGCCGTATTGCTCGGCGCGTCGTAAAGGCCCGATAAGGCTGAAAGGGCAGCCTGTCGGCATCGTGCTCAGAGCTTGTGAAAAAATCGTCGCGAGCGACGGGAGGTCGCGTTCCGCCGGAGCGCACGACCGTTTCGCCGGGAGCGAAACGGAGCGCAAGCCCCGAAGGGGCGAGTCCCAAGGACGGGACGAGCAACCG
>JBQTJM010000067.1:0-2991 GCA_052387115.1 Gammaproteobacteria bacterium
AGACCGTGGACGGACCGCGCACCGATGTCTCCGACATGACGCGCTTCGCCTACGACGCGCGCGGCGATCTCGTCTCCATCACCGACGCCCTGGGCCACCGGACCGAGATCACAGCCCACGACGCCCACGGGCGGCCGGTCGCGATCCGCGAGCCCAACGGCACTGTGACCGCGCTCACCTACTCTATGCCGCCGATTCCCACCGGCTTCTTCGAGCGGGCGCACGCGACTACCGATACGATGCCAACGGCAATACCACGGACAACACCGACTATGGATTCGTCTACGGCGACCACGATCGGCTAATGGCCGTGACCCAGGACGGGATGCCCCTCGCCACCTACACCTTCAACGGTCGCGGCGAGCGGGTGCAGAAGATCGTAGGGGAGGACCGACCGGACTACGCGGCCCTCGCCGCCGAGCAGGAAGTTCTCGCCTTGGCGCATCGAAGCGACGCCGAGAGGACCGAGGCAGAGGCGCGGGACGTGGAGGCCGACGCCCGAGCCAGCGAGGCCCAGGCGGCATCAAAACAAGGCGAGGCAGAGACCCTGCGCCAGGCGGCGGCCGCGCAGCGCACCGAGGCAGACGGACTGGGCCGGCGAGCGGCCGTGCGGGAACAACGAGCCGCACCGTGGCGAACGCTGGCACAGCGGTTTCGGTCTCGCATCGTCGAGCCACCCCGAGATTGGATACAACGCCTGCTCAACGCCCTCTACCGGATCGTGGCGGAGCGAGCCGAGGCCATTGCCGATGCGATCTCGGCAGAAGCCGGCCGGCTTCGGGCGGAAGCCCAGGCGCTGCGTGATGGCGCGGGACTCAAGGAACAGGCGGCACAGGCCCAAGAAGCGGAGGCAGCCCAGCTCCTGGCCGAAGCGACTGAGGCCCGGAACGAAGCGTCACGGCTGCGCACCGAAGCCAACGCCTTGATCGCTCAAGCCCAAGCCGCCGAAACCCTGGCTGCCGAGTACCGTGCGCTCGCCGAAAACCCACCCTCATCACAGACCGTGACGCATTATCTCTATGATCCCGAAGGGCGTTTGCTCGGTGAATACGACGAGGCCGGCCACACGAAGCGCGAGTACGTCTATCTCGACCGCCTCCCCCTCGCCCAGATCACCGGCACCGCGATCGCCTACCTCCACACCGACCACCTCGCCACTCCGGAGTCGCTGACGGACCAAGACCCGGCCCTCGTCTGGCAGGCCCACCACGACCCCTTCGGGCAGACCACCGTGACGACCCGGACGGTCGAGCACCACCTGCGCTTCCCGGGTCAGTACTTCGATGCGGAGACGGGTTACACTACAACTACGTCAGGGATTATGATCCGGCTGTGGGGCGATATATCGAGAGCGATCCGATCAGGTTGGCGGGGGGCATCAATACCTACAGCTACGTCGCAAATAATCCTCTTCGCTTTACGGATCCCACCGGGCAAGCGATACCAGCGGTGATTGCCGGTTGTGCCGCGAATCCAGCATGCGTTGCGCTAGCTGGCGCAACTGCTGTGGCTCTCGGAAATGCGATTTCCGGGACGCTCAGTGCATTGTCTGGAGATGACAACAACATAATCCCGTTTCCCAAGCCAACCTCGCACGCCGATGAGCAATGTTCACCGGATGACGGCAAACCAGATGAGTGTGAATTATGGCGAAATAACCTAATACTCGAGTCCATCAGGATTCAGAACAACATGACGAAGACTCCTATGAATGACCTTACAAAGCGGCGGTGGAATCTCGAGGCGGACAAATATAACAAAGAATGCGTTCCCAAGGGTTTCCCCCCAATCACCTTCAGATTTGGTGTTGTATCGCGATGCTCTGTTTAGAAGTGTTATTAAATGGACAGCGGCTGGCACGGGCAGGGGGGGTAGGCATTGTAACCTTGGCTGCGGAATTAGGCGGAGGCAGAGAAGGACCAATAGGGCTCACAGTGCATGGCCTGCCTAAGGACAATGATCGCCATTTCGTATGGGTGAATGAGTCGATAAAGTCCGCTGTGGAAGTTACGTTTAATATCTTGGAAGATTACCTCGCAGATCCAGAGCCGCCAAAACTTAAGCGAATGATTCCAATTTTGGCTAAACGAAAGGATCTGACGATGGTCGTTGACCTCAACGGCCAAGCCCAATGCAGAGCGCGAATAGGCAACCTGGAGTTCGTAGATGCTCGCATCGAGTGGTGCGAAACCATAGGTCGTTTCATCCTTAACGTACGGAGCATGACCTGCACTGAAAGCGGCTATGCGAAAAAGCATGACTGGTGGACCGGTAACCTAGATATAGGTGACTGCGTAACTGTACAAGTCTCAAGCGATAACTAAGCGTAGCCAGGATGCAGTGCAGCGGAATCGGGGAAAATACCCCCAAAGCCACCGTGGCGACTCCAGGCAATGACGGCAACTCCAGAGTCCCTACCTGCACTCCTAGAAAGGGGACAGATTCATTTTCCGATCTCACTCGCCAAGCCGTCACGGGGAACGGGGTGACGCAAGCCCGCGTTTATACCTACGACGGTGCCGACCAGTTGATCCGCATCACCTATCCGTCCGGGAGAACGGTGGATTATTCGCGCGATCTATTGGGGCGCATTGCCTCTGCGACCACGACCTTGGACGGTGTTACCCAGGCGCTCGCCGGGGAGATCGCCGGCCGTTCGGCCCGCTGGCGTCGCTGGAATACGGCAACGGGATCTCCCTCACCCGCACTCTTGATCGGGATGAGCGGCTCACGGCCCAGACGGCCGGCATGGTCCAGGACCTCGGGTTCCACTTCGACCCGAACGGCAACATCACCGGCATCACGGACTCGCTCGATCCCGGTCGCAATCAGGCCTTCGGCTACGATGCCCTCGATCGGCTGACCGAGGCGCAGGGCCGTTACGGCGATCTGCGTTACGCCTATGATCCCGCGGGCAACCGCCTGAACCGGATCCGCAACGGCTTCCCCGAGGACTATACCTATGCCGCCGTTTCCCACCGGCTGCTCCAA
>JBQTJM010000068.1:0-18718 GCA_052387115.1 Gammaproteobacteria bacterium
AGCCCGCGCGAGAAAACCACCTGCGGGCGCAACCAGCCCAGCGAACAGGCGATGGGAGACATCTCATCGATTACCCGATAGCCCGCCCCCGCCACGGCTTTGGCACCGGCTGCCAGCCGTGCGCCCACACGCCGGAGCCGAGCACACCATATCAGCACGGCAGACAGGCCGATGATCAATACGCACAGTACGATGAGACCGGCGAGGCGGCCGGGATCGCTCGCGGCCAAGGCCGGGACATGGGCCATACATCCTTCCAACGGATGGCAGTGGTGGTCAACGAATCCGGCACCAAGCGCCGGAAGGAAAGTCAGCAGCGTGCTGAGCAGCGCCACAGCCATAGGCCACGACCCTATCCATAGCAGTATATGGGCACGCTGATGCGGTATGTACCGCAAGATCATCGGACGCACCCGGCGATACACCGTGCCGGCAAACGCGCCCAAGCACAAGGCAAGTAGCGCGAACGCGACGAGCGCCAGAGGGAGAATAGCCAAGGTTTCGTTCATGATTCCGACTCCTCGGTAGAGCCCTCGCCACGACGCGGCTGGGCGTCCACCCACCGTTGTAATCGATCCAGCGTCTCGCGATCGGCGTCATCTGCGAGCTCGATAAAACTCGACACCAGCGGTTGCAACTCGCCACGCCCCAGGCACGCGATGATTTCGCCGATGCTGTCGCCGATCAATGCCCCGCGTTTGACGGCTGCGGTGTAGCAGTAGGCATGACCGATCTTGCTGCGTCGCAACAACTGCTTTCGACACAGGCGCTGCAGCGTGCTTTGTACCGTGCTGAGACTCACAGCATGCTGGTCTTGCAGCGCCGACTGCACCGCCTTCGCATCGGCCTCCACCGACGCCCATACGGCCTTAAGCACGCGGATTTCGAGCGCGCCCAGCGGGGGGGTGTGCCAACGAATTCCAGGTTTACGCATACGTACATGATAGTCGACCGCCCATCGCACGTAAAAAAACCGAGCTGTTCTCGGTTTTTTGACCGACTCTTAGACTGTTGGCCGTTTCGGGAGATCACTCATGTACAACGCTACAAGAACACTTCGTCTTCAGGGCCTGCGCACCGGGATCGCACTGGTAGTCTGCCTGTCGGTCCTGGGCCTCGTTCCGTGGGCCGCCGCCCAGGGGGATGAGCCCGTGCAGCTCCCGCCCATCGAGGTCACCGAGCGCTACGATTCCCTCATCGGGCTCGGCGACTCGGCCACCGAAGGCCGGATCGGACCCGAGCAGATCGAGTCGCGTCCGCTGCTCCGCCCCGGCGAGGTCCTGGAAACCGTGCCGGGGGTGATCGTCACCCAGCATTCGGGGGCCGGCAAGGCCAACCAGTTTTTCCTACGGGGATTCAACCTCGACCATGGCACCGACTTCGCCACCTCGGTGGCCGGGATCCCGGTGAATTTCCCCACCCACGGCCACGGCCAGGGCTACACCGATCTGAATTTCGTGATCCCCGAGATCATCGGCGGGATCGATTACCGCAAAGGGCCTTACTATGCCGACGAGGGGGATTTCTCGGCGGCCGGCGCGGCCCACATCAATTACGCGGACACTCTCCCGCATCACCTGGTCCAGGTCACGGCCGGCAGTTACGAGTACTACCGCGGCCTCCTGGCCGGCTCGACCGCGCTCGCGGCCGGGCAGGTGCTCGGCGCCTTCGAGGTCTACGATAACGACGGTCCCTGGGACAACCCGGATGACTACCGCCGATACAACGGGGTGCTGCGCTACAGCCGCGGCGATGCCCTCAACGGTTTCAACCTGACCGCCATGGGCTACGGCGGGGATTGGAACGCCACCGATCAAATACCGCGCCGCGCCGTGGATGGCGGCCTCATCGGGCGCTTCGGTGCCTTGGATGAGAGCGATGGCGGCCATACCCATCGCTACAGCGCCTCCGGGGAGTGGCGGCGGAGCACCGCGGATACGGCAACCCATGTCCATGGTTATTTCCTCGATTATGGGCTGAACCTGTTTTCCAACTTCACCTTCTTTCTCGACGACCCGGTCAACGGCGACCAGTTCGAGCAGGAGGACCGGCGCCAGGTGTATGGCCTCTCCGGCCACCATTCCTGGTTTCCCACCTGGGGCGGGCTCGACATCGAGAACACCGTGGGCTTGCAGATCCGCTATGACGACATCGGGAGCGTCGGGCTCTTCAACACCCGCGAACGCCGGCGGCAAAGCACCACGCGGAAGGACCGCGTGAATCAGGTGAGCGTCTCGCCTTATGTCCAGAACCGCACCCGCTGGTACCCGAAGTTCCGCACCGTGGCGGGCCTGCGGGGTGACTTCTACGACTTCGATGTCGATTCGAACGACCCGCGCAATTCGGGCACTGCCAACGATGGGCTCGCGAGCCCCAAGCTCGGCCTCATCTTCGGCCCCTGGTTCGATACCGAGTATTACATCAACCTGGGCTATGGCTTCCACAGCAACGACGGCCGCGGCGCCACCACCACGGTGGACCCCAAGAGCGGCGAGTCGGTCGAGCCGGTGGACCCGCTGGTGCGGGCCGAGGGTTTCGATGTGGGCCTGCGAACCGCGCTGGTCCCGGACCTCGACAGCACCCTGTCGCTCTGGCTCCTCGAGCTCGATTCGGAGCTGCTCTTCATCGGGGATGCGGGCACCACCGAGGCCAGCCGCCCGAGCCGGCGCTACGGGGTCGAGTGGACCAATTATTATCGTCCGCTGCCCTGGCTCGTGTTCGATGCCGACTTCTCCTTCTCCAGGGCGCGCTTTTCCGACGACGACCCCGCGGGGGATCACATCCCGGGCGCGGTCGAGACGGTGATCGCGGCCGGTGTCACGATCGACGATCTCAAGGGTTTCTTCGGCGGGCTCCGGGTGCGTTATTTCGGACCCCGGCCCCTCACCGAGGACGACAGCGTGCGCTCGGCAGCCACCACGCTCGTCAACGCCGACGTCGGCTACAAGATCCGCGACGATCTGCGCGTCGGCGTCGAGATTTTCAACCTCCTAGACGCTGAAGACAGCGACATCGAGTATTTCTACGCCTCGCGCCTCTCCGGGGAGCCTGCCGCAGGTGTCGACGACATCCATTTCCATCCCGTCGAGCCACGTTCGGTGCGCGTCACTCTGGGCCTGTCGTTCTGAACATGGCGGCCAGGCGCGCCAAGCAGGCGCTCCCCGGCCCAAGATAGGCGCACGACGGGTTTCTGGTCTCTGCTTGCGGCCCGAGCCGGAGTCGCGTGCGGTCTACCTACGAACTAAGTGCCACGGCGCAAGTCGTAGCTTGATGAGCCCAGTCGGCGGCGATGTAGGCGTGATGTCATGATGTCCCTACGGTACCCTTTGGGGCTGGCCCTGCTGTTGTCGCTCGGCGCCTGCCAGAGCATCGTGCCCATCGAGATCCGCGAGCCCCCCACAGGCAGCCCGCCCCTTAGCGAGGCCCGTGAAAAGGTGCGTGCGTTCGAAGGGGTGCGCGTGCGCTGGGGTGGGACCATCGTCTCCGTCAAGAACCGCGAGACTGACACCTTGATCGAGATCCTTGGTAAGGCGCTGGGGAGCGATGGCGAGCCGGTCGCTGCCGACGACTCCCTGGGACGGTTCATGGTCCGCGTCGAGGGCTTCCTCGACCCGGCGATCTATCGTCCCAGCCGGGACGTCACAGTCTACGGCAGCCTCGAAAAACCCATCGAGCGCACGGTGGGAGAGCGACCGTACACGTTCCCCGTGGTCCAATCCCAGACCCTCTACCTCTGGCCGGACGAGCCGGACTACTATCGCCGCGATGGGGGCCCCGACATCCACTTCGGCGTAGGGGTCGGCGTCGGGTTCGGCGATTGACGTCACGAGGTGGAATAGTCTGAAAGCGATCAAATCCAGTCGACCCCGATTTCCTTATGGCTGGCGGCTGGCTGGTCAGAGGACGGTATTCCTGGGCGAGCTTCGCGGTCCTTCACGGGTGCATGGACGGGCGTGAGCGGCTCGGGCAAGATGCGCCCGATGGCCAGGCTCACGACCCGCTTCATACGCGACTCTCGGGACCTGGTCGAGCATTTCGACCGCCTCGCTCCGGACTATCTTGACGCCCACGGCCCCACCGAGCACCTGCTCGCCTACCGTCTCGGGATCATCCGCCGGTTCCTGGCGACGGCGCAGATGGGCACGTTGCTCGAGATGGGTTGCGGGACAGCCATCCACCTGCTTGCGCTCGCGGGGAGGTTCGGACAGGCGCACGGGATCGATGTGTCTCCCGAAATGGTGCGCGTTGCCTGCCGGCACGCCGAGCTCTCAGCGTGGCGGGCTCGGATCTCGCTCCGCGTCGACGCGGCGGAGGAGTTGGCGACGGTCGAGAATGGTTCGGTCGACGTCGTGCTGTGCGTAGGGGCGTTGGAGCATATGCTCGACCGGCCCCGCGCCGTGCGCCAGGTGCAACGGGTACTCCGGGTCGGAGGCGTCTTCCTCTGTCTGACTCCCAACGGTGGCTACTGCTGGTACCGGCATCTCGCGCCGAGACTCGGGCTCGACACCCGTCACCTGTCGACCGATCGGTTCCTGACCGCCCGCGAGGTGGAGACGCTCGTCGACGGTGCGAAATTGGCGCTCCAGCGCCTCGAGCACTGGCGGTTCATTCCCCAGGGCGACCTTCCGGTCGGCTGGGGCTACGTGCTTCGAGCGCTGGACTGGGTCGGAGCGCATCTGAGGGTCGGAGCTCTCCGAGGCGGGATCGCCTTTTCCGCCGTCCGCACGGACTGAAGTCCTCAGGGGTTGTGAAAAAATCGTCGCGAGATCCCGAGCGCGCTAGATTTTTTGACAACCTCTCAGGCCGAGACCGCGCCGCCGAGCGGGCGCCGGTACGCGGCGCTGGCGTTGTCGTCCTCCCAGATCGTGACCTCGAGGGCCGTGACGTTGGGCGTCGTCACGAGCAGGAGGTCGCTCACGATCCGCGCGAAGTTCTCGACACTCGGGTTCAGCCCCTCGAACTCGGGTAGCTCGTTGAGGGTGCGGTCGCGGTAGCGCTTGACCAGGCCGTCCAACTTGTCGTCGATGTCGCTGATGTCGAGGAGGAAGCCGTGCCGGTCCAGGCTCGTTCCTTCGTACCGCGCTTCGATCCGATAGCAGTGCGAGTTCACCTCGTTCTCCCGACCCCAGTCGCCGCCGACGAGGAAGTGTTGGGCGATGAGCTCTCGCCTCACGGTGACGCTGTAAAGGGGAACGCTCATCGTCATGTCTTCTCCTGCGGAGATGGGGGGCGGCACCTGTCTCGCATCAGTTCCCGCAACGGTCGCCAGCCGATGATCTCGATACCGCTCCGGCGCAAGTGAGACCGCAACTCGACGTTGCGGAAGGTCTCGAAGTCGGCCACTCTCTGGCGCCAATCGCCGGCGGTGGCCCGCAGCTCCGGCGAGTCCGTGGCCGGGTGGGTTATCAAGTAGGTGAGGCCGGGGGGTAGCTCGTCGAAAAGCCTCTTCGTCAGGTCCAACCATCGGGTCGTCGGCCATCGGGTCATCGGCTCCTCCAAGGGCATCTCCCTGAGATGATCGAAAACCGGGAGCCCCTGCTCCTCCCATCCAGCGATGGCCGCCTCGGACAGCGCCGCGACCCACTGCGGCTGGCGCGTCATTAAAACCGGTAGTCGACGGGCGAAGCCGAGATCCACGTAACGGCCAACCAACGACCCGGCCAGCATCGAGAACATGTGGCAGTCGACGTGGGTGAGATCCAGGCCCGCCGCCAGGGCACGGTCGACCTGGGCCTCCATTTCGCCGCGGGTCGCCTTTGGGTCGAGACCACGCCACAGGTCCTGGTTGCGATAGAAGTACCCCTCCTCGTCCAACAGGCCCGAGGCCGGATCCCGGGTCGAGATCGGTCCCCAGCGATAACTGTCCCATTCGCTGGTCAAGGTCAGGTGCACGCCGATGTCGATGTCGGGATTCCCTCGACAGCCGGCGGCCACCGCGGGGAACCAGGGGCACGGAACCATCACCGATCCGGAGGAGATTACCCCGTGCTCGGCGAGCTCGAAGAACGCGTTCACCGTTGCGTTGCACATCCCGATATCGTCGGCATGGACGATCACCACGCGATCGGCCGCCGAGAATCCGAGCTCCCGCAAGGTGGTATTGTGGGTCACGAGGTGCCGCGGATGCGATACACGGTGTCCGTGACCTTGGTCACCGCAATCGGGAACCATTCCGCCAGGGCCTCGAGGTCCTCGTAGCAGAGCTGCCATCGGGGATCGTCCTCTACCGTGAAGTCCATTCCCCGCTGATCGGTCAAGACACTACCGCCCGGCCGCAAACACCCTAGATAATTATCCACCATACGATAGAAATGATACTTGCAGCAAGCAAAGCTCGCCAAATTGTTGTCGATGATGAAGTCGTAGCGGTTCTCGATCCTCGCGAGGAAATCCCGGCCGTACTTGTTCAGGAGGGACACCGTGTAGTTGGCGATGTGAAGCGAATCGGCGAGGGTCTTTTCACGTTCGCTCACGGTCAGGCCGTCGATGAGGCGTACCCGGCCGGCAAAGCGTTGGGCGAACCGCGAATTGCCGACGCCGACGTGGAGGATCTGCCGGCCGTCGAGGTCCATCCGCTCCAGGGCGTCCTCGATCCTCTGCTGGTCGACCGTCGTGTCCTCCCGGGTGTGGTCCACCCAGATCGGCAGGTCGAGCGCCAGCCCGGGATGCTCCAGTTGGCCGCACACCTCCGGGCAGGCATCGTAGCGACTCGTCTGTTTCGACATACGGGCTAGGCCTTCCCGGTCCTGCGGGCGACGAAGAGCCGGTAGTGGACGTCGCCCGAAGCGTGCAAGCGCTCGAGCGCGATCCCGCCGAGAAAGGCGGAGACGACCGTGCGAACCGGCGACAGCGGGATGGCTCGATGGAGATTGGAATAGATACTCTCCCATCGGTCGAGGACATGCTCATCGCGGGGCACCATGAGCGAGCTGAGGTCCTCCTCATGGATCAACGTCAGACGGGCGCGGCAGAGGGCAGCCCGGTAGTCCTCCTGCGAAGGGTAGCGGGCGCAACCCCAATGGGCGCGCAGCAGGGCCGCCTCGGCCGGCCGTACGCGCTCGAGGTCGCCTGTCGCCATGTCGTCCAGGATGAGCAGCACGCCGCCGGGACGGAGCGCGCTCGCCAGGTTTTGGATCGTCCGATCGAGGTCCGCCGAATGGATGAGCGACTCGATGGCGACCACCGCGTCGAAGTCCGGTTCGAGGGCTGCGTCGTAGCTCTGCAGGTGGAACCGGCAGGATGCCTCGATGCCCCGCCGTCGCGCCTCGCGCCGGGCGACCCCGAGCTGGACCCGGCTCAGGGTGAGGCCGTCATAGCGACCACCGATCCGGCGCTGCCAGTGGAAGACCGTGCCGCCGAAGCCGCAGCCGGCATCGAGCACCCGCGGCTCGGGATCGAGACCGGCCACCTCCAGCAGACGCTCGTTGACATACTCGAGGCCGGCCGTGCGGCCGCCCGCGCCGCCGGGCTGGCTCGAAACATCCAACCTCTTGTGCATCGTGAACGCGGCGAAGCGATCGCGGTAGGAGAGCCAGTTGCTCACCTGGACGTAGCGCGACAGCCAGTCGTAGAAGTCGGGGATCTGCTCGTGGGTGATCAAGGCGTCGTCTCCCGGGGTTTCTCACGCTATGTTGACACGGGGGGCCGGTGCGTTTCGACCAGGGAGCGCAGAAAGATACGAGCGCGCTCGAAAGACTGGTCCCAGGTCGGGTGACGTGCCGCCCTTCGCCGGGCCGCGAGCCCCATCCGCAGCAAGAGCTCACGGTCCGCGACCAAGAGCCGCAAGTGCCGGGTCAGGGCATCGACGTCGCCTGGCGCCACGAGGAAGCCCTCGCGGCCGTGCCCGACGATCTCGCGCGCTCCCCCGGCCGTGGTGGCGATCACGGGCAACCCGAACCGCATCGCTTCCAGGTAGGCGATGCCCAAGGCCTCGTAATGCGAAGGGACGACCAGCAGGTGGCTAGCGATCAGGTACTCCGGGATCCGAGCGTTCGGCACCGCGCCCACCAGGCACACGTTGGCGCAAAGTCCGGCGCGACCGATTAGACCCCGGACGTGATCGACGTAGGGCCGGTCCATCGTCAAGCTGCCGATGACCTGTAAACGCCAACTCTCGGCGGGCAGGCGGCGGAGTGCGTCGATCAGGACGCGGAGGCCCTTGCCGGGGAGCACGTTTGCGATGCTGAGGACGCGTAGGGGCCCCGACGCTCGTGCTTGTGCCGCGAGCTCGGTTTCCGAGCGTTCCACGGCCAGATGGTCACAGCCCGGGTAGGCAATGATCCCGGGAAGGCTGCGCCCGAGGAGGGCTTCGACCGCCCTGCGGGTCGTCTCGGAGTTGTAAAGGGCCGCGTCGACGGTGGCCAGATACCGGCGTTCGGCCGCCGAGTACCAGCCACGGAGCCGCGTCGCCGTCGGCTCGCTCGAGCGCAAGAGGTGAACGATCGTGACGATCGGGTAGCGAACCCTGGCCCTGAGCCAGCCGTTGAGGAAGACCAGCGACGGGTGGACGAGCTCATCCTGCAAGAGGACATCGAAGCGCGCCCGAGTGAACAGGCGAACCAACGAAGGCGAGGCGTTGTCGCAGAGGGCGCGGGGATAGTGGTTGCGCCGAGGCAACGAGATCACCTCGGCCCGATCTCCCTGTGACGCCAGGTGATCCAGCAACCTGCGGTCGTAGAGATAACCGCCGGTGAGGGTCTCGATGCTGCCGTAGATCACGAGGCCGACTCGCATCACGCGCTGTAGGTGAGCAGCACCTCCACGGCCTCTTGACGATAAATTTCATGCGGCGGATCACCCTGACGGGCATTCGTCCTACAGGAGCTCAAATGACGTCACCGATGGACGATGAGAGAATTGCGATTCAATTCTATGAAGGAATGGGATTCAAGCGCAGCGGCAATGCTGGGTGCATGCGTAACGAACAGGCCTTCCGATTCTGTGTTGGTGATGTTTCCCGTGGACACCAAGAGTAGTTTATGTGGTCTGCGGGACAGCACAAACGAGTTGACGAAATCGGCATCCTTGGTGATGACTACACGGTTTTCCGCTTCGGATAGCTCGTTGATCTCGGTATCCGTGGTTCGGTTTCCGTGCGGTAGATCCAGTGTGTGAAACACGTCATGGCCGACCCCCCGCAAATGTAGGGCAAGCCGTCGCGGGAGCTGCGCATCTACGATGAATTTCATGCCGCCAGAGGTTGTACCCGTTTCACTTGCGCCAGGTGCGCGGCAAACGCAAGAGTGGCGAGGATATCCTCGCGTTCCAGATCCTCGTAGTCCTGCACGATTTCGTCAATGCTCATGCCGGAGCTCATAAGCTCCAGGATAACCTCGACGGGATAGCGCAAACCGCGAATGCAGGGTTTACCATGGCATATAGCAGGGTCGATCGTAATGCGGTCTTGAAGGTTCATGAACGGTAGTGTATCAGTGGTCGGCGCTTCCGGGTAGTTAGCGCAAGGAGGGGGTCAGGCTCTTACTCTCTAACGCCTGGTCGCGGAGATAACCGCCGGTGAGGGTCTCGATGCTGCCGTAGATCACGAGGCCGACTCGCATCACGCTCTGTAGGTGAGCATCACCTGCACGGCCTCTTCCGGGCGCCGATCGAGCAACTCGTAGGCCTCGTCCGCGCGGGACACGGGAAAACGATGGGTGATGAGGCGGGCGGGCTCGATCTCGGCGAGCATCCGCCAGGCCACCTCGCGGCGGCGAGCCTGGCTCCAACGTCCCGCAAAGCGGGGGGCGATGGTGCTGACTTGACTCGTGGTGAGGCGCATGCGACTGCGGTGAAAGGCCCCGCCCAAGCGCAGGTGGGTGGGCGGGCCGGTCGCCCTACCACGACCCGATCACGACTCGGCCGTCGAAGCCGGTGACGGCGATGGCCTCGTCGAGCACGGCCGGGCTTTTCCGGTGACATCGACCTCCAGACCTGGCCCCCTGCGTTCCGGCTGCGGCGCGCGCCGACCTTGATCGAAAATGAAAACATAGTGCCGCGACCGAGCTTGCTGTCGACCTGGGCCCATCCGTCAGGCGCTCGGCCAGCGCCGCCTCCAGCTCGGGTTCCTCGTCCGATGGAGCGAGCAGGAGCCGGCCGTGTGGCGACAGGCGGGGGATCGGTCGCGGGTCGTCCAAGGGGCGTATCCTATCGTTTTTCGATCGAGCAGGGAAACCCCTCCTCCCCGCCGATTGCCTCTGCACGAGGCCCACGCCACTGGAAGGAGGACGCCGATCAGCGCGGAGTCGCCGACGTTGCCATGACCAAACCCCTACCCGCCTATGAGTGCGATCAGCGAGTGATCGAGTGATCTGTAAGCGCTATCCCACTACCTTGCTCCCGGTCAAGGCTTCTTGACCGGCTTGGCCCTTTCTCAGGGCCGGCTGCCGGGCCAGCAAGGTCACTTGCCTGATTTCGCCCCCGGGAAAATGCACATTCCCGGTGCATATTCCATCGATCACGCGTCAATTACGCGCACTCCTCAAGACGCCGGGCATCGTGCCGTAAAGTTCATTTGAACCGCCGTACGCGGTTTACCTCCTTCTCCAGACGGGTACAGGACACCCGATGCGCAACCCCTTCATCAGCATACTCGGCCGCTTGAGCGTCGGCAAAAAGCTCCTGCTGATCTACCTCCTGGATCTCACGGCGGTGATCTATATCAGCAGCATTCTGATCAACGAGAAATACATCGCGATCGACTTCGCGCGCGATGAGCCGCGCGGCAATGCCTACATCGCCAGCGCGCGCGACGGCTTGATCGATGTGGCGCTGGTCGGCGCCGGCAGCGCCAGGGATGTACGCAGCGGTCTTCCCGTTAAGGTAACTGCGCTGTCCGCGCAGTTACTCGGGCTGTTTCTGTTAAAACCTATACCGCCACACCCTTCCAGTTTAACTCCTTCCATGGCGGCACACCGGCATCTGTCCATAGCCTTTTGACCTTCTATCGCTTGCTGACGGCGCATTTCTGCGGATTGCTGTGGGGTCATCCCTTCAGCAACGGCCACTACAGCTAGAGACATCGCCGCAGCAACGGCGAGTTTAGTGAATCGTTTCATTTAAGCCACCTTTTGATTTAGTTAGATTTCTTACTGATAATTCAAGCTTGCGCCATCCCCGTTATACCAACGTATATAATCATGACGACTCCTGGACGGCAATCTATCACACTTCTGCCCTAAACTCAAAAGGTCGTTACCGGTGAAGGTGGGTCTTGATCTTGAGGAAGCGGCGTGTTAAGCTTTGTGTTTCCGCCATTTGTTTCAGGTAGTGACCACATGAGGCGCCAAAAGCATGAATGAGAATCCATCCGGATCCAAAATCCTCGCAGAGATCCTGCAAGGGCTAGGGGTAGAGAACTCCAATTCAGGTTACCAGCATCTCTCCGAGGTCCTTGAATTCCAGTTTGGCGTAATGGTTACCTCGGATGAGTTACGCGCTCTTGGACAGCAGAGTCCTATCCATCCAGTTCTTGAGGCGATAGGGAATGGGAAGTGGCCTTGGATGTATGCCAGTGATGAAGAGTGGGAAAGGTTTCATAAAACGCTCAGGGAAGTGGCGCAACAAGCTGGTCTTCGTCTCCGAAACAACAAATAAGAGGGAAGGGGTCAATGGCGGGCCATCGTCAAACTTGGCGTTGTTCACTATATATGATGGAGGAAAATATGACCTTGGTACAGTTTTTAGTGTTCCTTACTATAATACTCGCGGTTGGATTTGGAGTATTCTACTACTGGGATGATCTCTCGATTGTGACGGCTGCAGGCATCCTTATAGGTAGTGTGGCTGGGGCGCTCCTTCTCGATGTCCTCCTCCCTAGGAGAAAAAAGTAGCGCGAGTCCTCGTTCAATGCTCTCCCGAATGCCACGCGGGAGTGTTTTTTTCTTTCACACTACCCCCGCCCGTACCACATGCTCCACTAAAGAAGCCGTGTATAAAATCTGCCCCTGCGATGTGGTCAAAGAAGCGGTGACGGGCAAAGCCGTCATATGATTCGGAGGGTGCGCGTCTCCTTGTGTCGCCACCGCTACTCTACTCCACCCCAAACCCGATCGCTCAGAGTGCGGGACATCCACCCGAAGTGGGTACCAAAGCTCAAAGAAGATCAGCGCCACGTCAAAGCGGCATAGTCGATGCCTTTTTTACCAGATTGTGGTGATTGCTGCATTTCGTGACTACCTCGTGTGTTGAGTTTTTACCAAGGTGGCATTTTCCAACGTCATCGTATTCCTTCTTTTCTTCCTTTACTGGTTGATCTTCCTTGACTGGTTCGCTGAAAACCTCAACTAGCGGGTCGGCTGGTTTTGGCGCACCCATTATGGAGCGAGCGGATTCTAACGCCGCAACGATGATTTCTAATTCGGCTTCCGTTGCCGAGTATGCAGGGCGTCAATCCGTGGTCTCGATACTGCCGTAGATCACGAGGCCGACTCGCATCACGCTCCGTAGGCAAGCATCACCTGCACGGCCTCTTGCGGGCGCTGATCAAGCAAGTCGTAGGCCTCGTCCGCGCGGGACATGGGAAAACGATGGGTGATGAGGCGGGCGGGCTCGATCTCGGCGAGCATCCGCCAGGCCACCTCCCGGCGGCGAGCCTGGCTCCAGCGCCCCGCAAAGCGGGTGGCGATGGACTGCCGGTGAGGCGCATGCGACTGCGGTGAAAGGCCCCGCCCAAGCAGAGGTGGGCGGGCCTGCTCGGGGAAATCCAGGCCGCTGCTACCGAGATGCCTTTGAGCCGACACGCTGCATTGCCGGCGTGGTGCTGTCCTTGGATCCCGGCTTTGCGATGGCTGGGTTACTATGGTCGTAACCGTTCTTCAGCAGATCGACGCCATCCTGAAAGCACTTCTCGACGTATTCGGCCTTCATGATGAGCGTCCCTGACTCGTCCCGCGGCTTTTCCCGAGGATCCCCTTTGAAGGAGAGCCAGTTGAAGCTGGTCGTCACCGCAAACTCGTTGTCGGAAACCAGAAGCTTGCGATGGGTGTTCCCCACGAACTTGAACGTGAAGTTGGAGTAGCGCTTGGCCAGTGCCAAAAGGTCGCGTTCGGCGTTTGGCGAGATTGGAGGCTTCTTTTGGGCAGGGTTGGCTCGCCCTTTCCCGCCCTCCTCTACGAACCCGTACCCGATGAAGACGTCTACGCCGTTGCGCAGCAACGCGTCGATCGACGAAAGAAAATCCCAGTTTACCACCTGATCACGGATCCATGGGGACACGATCAGCAACCTCTCGCGTGACGAGAGTAGCGCCTTCTTCAGCAGCGGCGGGTGCTCGTGGCATCTGATGGTCCTGAGCGTTGGGTTGCTCGGCCTGGGTGCGGCCGGTTGTGGTGTCAGAGCCGCAGCATCCCTGCCTTCGCCATTTGATTTGATATCGGGCGTGGAACGCGGAGGGTCTTTGAGATCCCTAACATGCCGGTCATGCCCTGCAGTGCTGGGGTCAGACAGCGCGACATCGTCAACCGCTTCGTTCCCGCCAGGAAACGAAGGCTGTTCTGGCGGTGCGAGGACATGATTCGCGCCGACCTGTTCGGGACCGCCTATGTCTCGGAAGGCCCGTTCATGCTCGCCCGAGAAGCCCTCATCGCGATAAAACGCCACATGAACGTCCGCGCTTGTCGTCGATTTGTAGAACAGGAGGAGGCATGGCAAGAAGTGTAACTCTCGCCGGTCGATTCGGCGCACCGAAAGCAACTCTGCCGCCGTATCGTTCGGACTGCGCAAACGGGCCATCGCCTTGTCGATATCCTGGACCGGGACGTCATCCACTTCCGGACGCTTGGCACCGCAGAGCGGCACCTCCGCCCAGCCTTCGTCCTTGACCTCGCGTGGCTTGTAGAGTGCTCCGAGCGGCATGTGAACTATCCGTTTTATGATCGGATCGAACAACAACTTCACCGAGAGCTCTTGTGGGACCACCAGCTTCGCTTCGGTGATCGCCAGCCTTCCCTTCGACGTGATGGAGACTGACGCGGTGGCCGCGCCCCGGACGCGGCTGTAGTTGATGAACTCACCTGCATTCAAAGCGGCCATCACGGGCGTCAGCATGCTGAAGTGCAGACCCAGGAACGCGCTGAGATCTTCGGGTGTTGACAACCCTACATCCAGCGCCCGCAAACACCCCTCTTCAATCGGGTTGAGCTGTTTCTTCTCGAGAATGAGCACACGCGCAGTCAGCAAAAAGACCGGTAGCGCTGCCTCCTTGAACGATGCCAAGGCGTACCCCGGTCTTGCATTGGCCACCTGGGCCAGGATTTCGTCGAGATTCATGCTGGCAGCTCCTCGAGGAGGCAATCCTGAGGATTGCGACGGATGTAGTCGATCACGCCCTTGAGCGGATTTGATCGATCGTCCGCTTGCTGACAAAACGCATGATCACCGACGATGGCGAGCAACTCCTTGCCCCGCGACAACGCCACGTTGATACGTTCCATTTCTCGCAGGAATCCCAAGCCTTTGGCGTCGGACCGGGTAATCGAAAAGATCAGCATGTCGGCCTCACGTCCTTGGAAAGCATCGACCACATTGACGTACACATCTGAAAAACTCACCCAGTCGCGCTTCTTGGCGTCGATGGCTGACCGGAGTCTTCGCTTCTGCTCACCGTACCCCGTCAGCACGGCAATCGAGATCTTCTTCCCCTTCCCTTTGCCATTGCGCATGCTGAAGTCCACCCTGCTCAGCAACGTCACGATGTACTGCGTTTCACCATCGTTGTAGTGGCTGGTGTTGATCGTCTTTGACGCGCGGTTCGGATTACGACTGGTCGAATACCAGACGACCGGCTTCGGCATAGCGCTTGCCGAGAAAGCAGCCGGATCCCGCTCCACGCTGCGCAACTCTCCGTCATAGAAGCACTCAGAGATCAGATTGCCGATCGCCGGCAGCATGCGGTGCTGCGTGCTCAGAGTCTTCTTCAGCTCCGCAGGGAGCGAATCGTTGAGGTGGGTGAACAGCGTCGCCCGCTGGTCCTCCCGAGTCAAACCGTAGCGCTCCAGCAGCCCGCTGGACTTGAGCTCCGGATCCTGGAAGGGAGACAGCTGTCGGTTGTCGCCTACAAGGACCGTACGCCGCGCGCGCGCCATCGGCACCAGTACCTGGGTCGGCGTCGCAATCGATGCTTCGTCAACGATGCATAGGTCGTACGTGATCGTCTTGCGCCCTGGAATACTCATGACGCCGAGACAAGTGCCCGCCACGACCTGCGAAGCGGCAATCAACGCGGCACGGAACTCCCAGCTGCGGCCGAACCTGGTTTCCCAGTCCACATGGGCCGCCAGCATCTTCTTGAGCTGTGCGCCATCTTGTGTCTTCGGGGCGTAGCTGTCAGCCCAGGTTCTGAGCTCGTCGGCCGAGCATATCGCAAAGTGCTCGATGTGATCGATGTCGTCCTCGTGCTTCCGAAGCTCAGCCATCGACTCGTCGAGCCGTCTCAACAGGTCATTACGCTCCTTTGTCAGGGCATCAAATTGTTCGTCGATCTCCGCTCGCTGTTCCGCGCCAAGTGTCTTGCGCCCAGTGTCTGAAGTCTGAGGCTGGAGCAAGTCGATCTGCTCCTCGACGTACTCGATCCGACTGCGGAACCCTGCGTGCCGCTCCAGGGCCATTGCCATCCGCGTGTCTCGGATCGGGACCAACCGTGCGCTTGCCCAGGCCTCGATGAAATCCTTGCCGCTGGCGATCGCCTGCTTGCGCATGCCTGGCAGTTTGTTTTCGATCAACAGGTTCTTCGTACTTTCGGCGATTCGGTCATCAGTTTCGTCGCCGATCCGCACGGCCGTCACGGCGCCGCTACTCTCTTTGAGGATGCGCTCCAAAGAGTTGTCCAATGCAACGTGCGTCTGCGACGTGAGAAGAATTCGGGCCCCTGGCGTCCTGCGCAAGGTCTGCAAAACGAGCTCGGTGATGAAAGTGGTTTTGCCAGTGCCGGGCGGGCCTTGCACAAGCAATAGAGCTGGTTCAGACAACGCCGTGCGCACGGCATCCCGTTTGTCGTCGTCCATCCGCTGCTGGATGAATTCCACCTCGACAACGGACGGGAGGGAAATGTCTGCCGGCCGCGTCAAACAGACGCCCAGATCCGGATTGACCGAGCGTCCGTACCGCACTGCGTCGATTGCCGTCTTCTGCTTGTCCAACGCAGCATCGGCTTTGGTCGTGTCCACCTCCAGCGATCCCGACTCCGGCAGGGCCTCCGCATTTACGCGATTCCTCATCGTCGGCTGCGCGAGGATGTGACCGTCCCCCACGGACACAACCGCCGCCTGGAACACTTCGCCGGACGGCAGCTCGACTCTCACATCCTTATCGGCAAGCTGGGATGCGTCGCTGCCCGGTGCCAGCTGGAAGCGAACCGATGCACCGGCCGGTTCGAGCTTCGCATATCGCAGCTTGACCTTGCGCTGCTGTTCGAGCTCGGTGCTGGCGCTCAGGAGGTCCAACCACTTGCGGTACAGCGCTTGCTCGCGCTGCTCCGCCTGCAGCACCTTCCGGTCGGCGTTGAATTCTGCCAACTGTTCCTGGAAGGCTTCGATGCTGTCCTCGGAGGCGGCCGCAGCCACTCCAATCAGTTGGAAACGGTACTCGCAAGGCAGCGCCCGGTCTCGCATCCGCTCGATTTCGGACGTAGTCCTGTCACGGGCCGACACCAGTTTCAATCGCTGACCACTGGGTGCCTCAACGATCGCGATGTAGCTGTACCGATCGCCGTGCAATTGGACGCCACGCCCCAGCGCTTGCTGCCCCTCTTGCTGGCCATTTAGGTCCTCCTTGGCCAGCTCAGCGCAGACATCCTCCAAGTCCGACAGCACAAACTTGTCGATCAAGACATCGGAATTGAGGTTGATGTCAATGCTGACAATGTCGCGGACTTTCCTCGTCAAGGAAATGAGGATGCTTCCCTTGTGCGAAGACGCGGGCTTCGGCCGCAGGCGCTCCAGTTCACCACGCAGAAGGATTGCGTTCTGCGGACGATCGGCGGGGGTGGTGATCGACACGCACCGTCTCAGTACCCGCCTCAGAGGCTCGTCCATCTCGAGCTGCTCGAGGGCTGCCGCAACGTCCTGGTAGTTGTCGGTGGGAGAATTGGTCAGGCTCGCAATGGCGAGCGCCGCGAACCCGAACACATCACGGCTGTAGCTGTAGCTGCCGTCATCCTCCTCTGGAGGCGAAAAGGGCTTGGACCCGAACTGGGCCAACGTCACGCCTGGCGCAAAGAAGTTGCGGATCTTTGAGATGCCGAAATCGCAGACCTTCACCTCACCGGTGTTGCTCAGCAGGATGTTCGATGGCTTGATGTCCCGATGCGCCGTCGCACGGGAGTGGGCAAACACCAGTGCATCCAGCACCTGGCCGCCCACGGCAACAAAAAACTCATCCCAACTGGCGTAAGGCTTCGCAGCCGTCGCCGTCGTCAGGTCTTGGTCGGCCCACTCCATCGCGATGTAGTGCTCACCCGTCTCCGAATCGATGCCGGAGTCGAAGATCTCGACGATGCTGTGATGTCTCAGATCCGAGAGCGCCTGAACCTCGCGCCGGAAGGACTCCTCGACAACATCGTCCGTACCCGACATCTTACGGAACACCTTGAGCGCGACGGGTCTATCCAGTTCCGTGTCCATCGCCCGGTACACAGACGCCAGGCCGCCCTCTCGGGGGCTTCCCTTTGTGTAATACCGACCGTTTGCAATCATCCGCCTCGCCGGAGGTCTCATCACCAGCACGGGGCGTGCAGTGGGCTGTTGGGCATCGTTCACCATCTCGGTTGTTCTCCCTATCAGATCCCTATCGACCGCATCAAGACGCGCTGCAGTTTTCCGTTGATCTTCGCTCGCTCCTTGCTCAACGGGGTCGTCACACTCCCGACCGAAGGAGCAGATCCCGACTGTTGGAAACGAGGTACGCGAGCAGCCGATCCAGTTTGAAGGCCTACAGCAGCCATCGATTGCATGATCGACACCCGGAACTGCCTTGCCGCGTTCCGCAACGCCGCCTCTATGTGGCTCACGGAGTCACGCGCTACTGGTCGCGGTAAGGCGCCCCGCTCAAAGGAGAAAGCATCCCCCAACAACCAAGGCGTCAGATAGGGCACCAAGGCTGAGCGAAATGGTGGGCTTTTTATCAATACGCCCACTTCCAAATTCCGATTGAAGGCATCGTCGGTGAGGCTCGCACTCGAAACGATTGGTCGGTCATGGACCATCACCAGCTTTGCATAAAGTTTCCTGGCTTCCCCACTGGGGATCCGCTCGTGCGTGATCAATGCGTCGTCTCCCGGGGTCTCTCACGCGGGTGGGTTGGGTGTAGCTCTGATACTGAGAGCTCAATGCACCGTTCGTTTAGGGAACAGCACGACGTTTTCGGGGATCTCGACGATGCGTTGGTAGGTGCGGGACAACAACTTCCAGGCACGCGCGAAACGCTCGCTTTGGTGGAGGGCGCGCAGCGTCAAGATGGCCTGCCCCCCGGCATGGCGCCAACGGATTCCCGAACGTTTCATCCGTTGGGTCGCGAGGGTCTTGCACGCGGCTTCCACGACCCCTGAACCAATGGGGAGGTTCTGCGCTTGCGCCTTTGCATAGCAAGTGTAGGGCGCGTGCCCGCGCCATTCATTGGCGGTATGATTCCGCCATGCCTGATTACCGTCGCGCCCATGTGCCGGGTGGCACCTATTTCTTCACGGTCAACACCTATCGGCGCCAAACCTTTCTCACCGATGTCGATG
>JBQTJM010000069.1:0-6716 GCA_052387115.1 Gammaproteobacteria bacterium
CGGCTACGCTTCATTAAACCCAAAGGCTCAACGCCTTTATCCATCGAAAAGCGATCCCTTCCTGAAAACAGGAAGGGCAGTTTCGCACGCCTGTGTAAAGCTAGGTACTGTGGTTATGATCGGTCCCCTCTGTAGTGCAGACCTAGGGGGGTCCCTATGAGTGATATCAATCACTTAGGACCTCGGTACCCCCCGAATCGGCTAAGTCGGGCTAGCTCGCGTGCCTGCACACGGTCGAGACCTTCCATCTCGAAGGGATGGCTTAGGCGAGCTAAATGCGCGCCTTCCCAATGAACTCTAATCGCGTCGTTCCACGGCACTGCGTTCGCCGTGAACACGGTCATCTGATTTCGTGCTTCACGAGTGATGACTTCTATGCAAATCCCTAAGGCTTTTGCGAGATCCGGGTTCTTGCCATAATTCTCGGTCTGGTCGAAGCAGAGGATAAACGGCCGGTAGAAGCCAGCCAGTCGGCAAAGATCCAAGATACGGTTCATGCATAGCTCGTTGAGCTGCCCTGCCGTCATGTCGGAACGGGGGCAGTTCGCCGCCTTCAGCCCCATCGGCTTTGCGTCTTCTTCGTCTATACTCTCGCCCTTGAACCAATCGAGGCACGCGTTCCGTAAGCCCCTGTTTCCTGACCACGCGTACGTGTACAAGACTCGCAACCAAGCGTGTGTGTTGGTCCATAACGGAATCCCGCGTGTCTCGACGCATTCTGCCATCGCGTGTGAATACTCGGCCTGGCTAAACGTCTTCGCAATAAATTGAGGCCATTGCTTATGTGCACAAGCTTGTTCGTAGCTTGCGAGCCTGCCTTCCCGTAGGGCGTTGATTACCTCTGCTTTGGGCTGCTTGGCACGAACGAGGCCCGTGTCGACCATGTCGGCGACGAGGTGCGCGATCACGCCATGGGCGAAAGCATGGAGCTGGGTTGTCTCGTTTGGATTGCGACCATGGACGTGCATCTTCTCGGGCGCCTTCAGCTCGTAGACGATGCGGTCTAGAATCGAGTTACCGGTACCTCGGACTCCCAATGCCGATCGAGTCAAACCCGCGGCACCGGCGTCTTGCAACCGGCTCAGGATGCGGGCTTTACAGTCTTCAAGCGTTGAAGTCGTCAGAAGCGTTCCTTATGTGCGTCGGTTTGTATCAGTATCGTAGTGCGGAGAGCAAGCGCGGTTTGTTTCCAACGCGGTGTGATTTTAATCCGCTCCGTGGCTAAGGGGTAGTTATAGGCGCGGGAGAACTTTCTTGCTCTCATCGCAAACGCTATTTGCGTCTGAAAGCGAACCGGTTCGATCTTCCGAACATACCACCAAACGGTAAAGGATAAAGGATAGGACATTCAACGTGGTTTCGCAACGCATATTGAGGGGTTCAGACGGGCCGGGTGGCGACGGGGCGACCGGCGCGGGGTCGTTTGGGTTCGCCCTGGCCGGTGTTCGGGTGGCTGTTGGGGGGCGCAGAGGTGGCAGTCCTTAACCCGGACGCGAGTCCACCGGTGCTGTCAAGTGGCCTTGATCGGCCGGACGGTGGGGAGTGGGAAGGCGCCTACCAGTGTTGAAGCATCCATCCCTGGATTGGCCTGTTGTTGCGTCCTTCGCGCGCCCAGCAGGGCCACTCCCTGGCCCTGGCTTTCCGACGCTTCGCGTTCACCGCTGGTCGAATCACCTGCACCGGGAACGGCAGGCCCGGCAGGGTCAAGCTGCGGCGATAGCCGAGCGGCCCATGCGGCGAGACCTCGGGCAGCGAGTCCTCGCGACCGAGATCGGAGAGCCAGCGCGGGAACGCCTCTCCCGCGCCAGCACGCTCTCTAGCACCTCAGCCGCGATCCCCCGGGGGGCTTGCCGCCCGTCAGCTATTCCGACAGTCCTCCGCATCCCGCGGCCCGATCTGGTCACGCAGTGACCGCCCAGGCCGCCACCTCGATTTTCCGATTCATGTCGCGGTTGGCCGGCACCGCGAAGAAGCGCTCCGGCCCGAAACCTAGCCGCCGCAGCAGCTCGCGCACGAAATCGGCAGCGCGAACATACTCCTCTCGCCGCCCCGCGAAGGCCACATCCCCGGTGAAGCACACCAGTTCAACTGCCCGCCCGCGCCCGCGATCACCTCCAGGTTCTTGAGCCAGGCCTCGCCCAGGACCCGCTGGCGGCGCCACAGCGCCTCCCGCCCGGGGCTGGCCCTCGTGCAGATCGGAGAGATGCAGGATGCGCGGGGTGAACGCTAGCCCCGGCGCGACCACGGTTTCCGGCACAGGGCCAGGGGTCATGGGGGCGTCTGGCGGGCCCGGTAAGGGAGCGGCTGTCCAGGCCGTCTTGAGCGCATCGGTGCGGGGCTCCAACCCTGACACGGACCCCTAGCTAGAGGATAGGAAAAATCAGGATTGCGACTCCGTCGGGATTCAGCAAGCGCCACTCCCCGCGGGTTCTCCGACCGTAGGATGGTAGGCGGGTTACCAGCCTTATCGCGTAACCCGCCTTCCGGGCCGTCGTGACTCTGCTATAGTTAGGGTCATGGCATTGCGCAACTTACCCATCCGCGTCGACGAGCACAAGGTAGCCGGGTTTTGCCGGGCGCGCGGCATCCGCAGATTGAGGCTTTTCGGATCGGTCTTGCGAGCGGATTTCGATCCGACGCGCAGCGACGTAGATGTGCTGGCGGAGTTTCATCCCGAAGCGGTGCGCAACTCCGGTTGGGAGTTCTTCCTGTACGGCGAGCAATTGGGGGAGATATTTGGGTACAAGGTAGATCTATGCACGAACCTGAGACCTTGGCTGCGGCCGATCGTCGAAAAGCAGGCCATTACGATCTACGATGAAAAAGCATCATAGTCCACGGGGCCCGATGCTCGATATGCGGGACTATGCCCAGCGAGTAGTGGACTTGACTGCGGGCCACACGAAGGAAGACATCACCGAAGAACGGGATTGGCCGCTCCGCTTGAGTCTGGAACGGGCCCTCGAGATCATCGGCGAAGCGGCAAATCGAGTACCGCGGGATGTTCAAGCTCAGTTCCCGCAGATCCCTTGGGCGGCGATCATCGGGATGCGGAATATCTTAATCCATGCCTACGACACCATCGACCTCCTGCAACTCTGGTATGCGGCTACCGTGAGCGTGCCCGAATTACTCCGACACTTGGATACGGCTATAGATCGACAGCCGTCCTTCGATAGGTGAACACCTTATTCGCTTCCCGCCGGTAAAGGCGTTGTCCACTGACAGGGACATGCGACGCCGCAAGGCGGTTTCCCAACGCATATTGCCGGGTCACGCAAGCCCGGTGGCGACGGGGCGACCGCCGCTGGGACTGGAAGAGGTCGTTTGGGTTCGCCCTAGCCGGTGTCCGGGTGGTTTGCGGGGACGCAGAGGCGGCAGTCCTTAGCCGGGACGCGAGTTCCACCGGTGCCGGTCCAGTGGCCTTGATCGGCACGACGGTGGGGGCCACCCGGCGCGATGAAGCGAGACCCGACGAAACAAAGCGAAACACGTCGATACACCGGCGAAAGGATCGCTCGCGGCCGGGCCGCTAGGATGTGCCGTGTCCAAACCAACCCGAAAGGAGAAATCGTATGACCCCGTGGATCAAGCAATCATTAGTGGGCCTCTGCGGAGCAGCCCTCATCGCCGCAGCCGCGACCGTCTTTGCCGATCGCGATCGCGGACACCGTGGCGAGGGTGCTCATGGCTGCAACGCCGGGTGGATGCACGATGACAAGGCGCGCGCCGAGCTCCGGGCGAAACGAGTCGAGCGGATCAGCACGGAGCTCGGCCTGAACGACACGCAGAAGCAAAAGCTGTCGGCCTTCTTCGAAAAGCTCTCCGAGCAGCGCAAGGCCATGAGGGGCGACCGGAAGGGCCGCCATGAGAAGATCCAGTCGCTCATCGAGGGCACGAGCTTCGATCGCGAGCGCGCCTAGCTAGGCCCTCTTGAACGAGAAGGCCGCTCGGCTACAGAGCAACGGCCCGGAGCTGATCACGGCCGCCGCCGATCTCTTCGACAGCCTTAACGCCGAGCAGCAGCAGGAGGTACGCGAGCTCCTGGAGCGGCGTCACGGCCACCGGGGGCACCCTCCCAAAGCCGACCCCGCGGGCTAGTGCCTCCATCCCCTCGTGCGGCGGCCCGGCGTGCCGGGCCGTCGTTGTTTTTGTCACCACGGAGCTGCGACAATATGCCATGCCTCTAGCGCGCTCGCTCCGCCATGATGCCAGCCGCACTGCCGCGGACGCAGTGCTCGGCCTGCTCGGGCGCTGAGTTGGTGATTCCGATGGGAGTGAAGCAGGGGTCAGACTGATATTTATTGACGACCGTTGAATGCTGCGGCGAGCGCTTCTGTGGACTAAATATTAGTCTGACCCCTATTTCTCAGCGGATGCCGAAGACATCCGAGTCGAGTACGCCGTTGCGCAAACGCTCCTTCGAGGGGTTGTCGTAGAGCACGAGCACCTGACCGTCGCCCCAACGTGCCAAGCCCTCGGGGCGATCGTAGCCGGACGGCGGCGGCGTGCGCTCATCGAGCACGACGGTGAGCGGCCCCGGTTTCTGCCGGATGAAGCTCTCGCGCGCACCGAGCGCGGCGCTGGCGCCGGACCAGCGGAAGACGGTTGGCGGCCGGTCGAGCACCATCGTGGGGCCGGCGAGGATGAGCAGATCGCCGTTGGGCTCAAAGCAGAAGTCGCGGACGCCGAGCCCGCCCAGGTCGAGGAAGTGCCGCAGGTACCGGCGGTCATCGTCCCGCCCGATCGTTTTGAGCTTGAGCCGTCCGGGCTCGCCATCGCCGCGGAATTCCGCCTTCACTTCGATCTCCAGCAGCACCGCCCAGCCGCGGAGCACCGGCCCACGCAGACCGATGAGCAGCCGACGCGTGCCGGCGACGCAGGCGAGGCCCTCGAAATCGACGCCGTTGTCCTTGCCGGGCACGCCCGCCTGCAAAAAGAGCGAGAAGAGCGGGTCATCCCACAACTGGTCGAGCAGGTCGCTCGTGCGTCCGGTGCAGGGCAGCCGGGCGCCGAAGTGCTCCGCGGTGTATTCGTCTAGCTCTAGCAGGCGGGTTTTGCGGCCTGTCGTTTTGAGTGGCAAACGCGCGAGCAGGCAGCGGTTGCCATCAGCTTCGATCTTGCCGAGCCGCTTCACGCTCTTGGCCTCAAACTCGATGAGCTCTTCCTCCGTCATTTCCTCCTCCGGGTCCTGTTCTTCGGGCTTCTTGCGCTTCAGGCTATGCGAGCCCACGACCCAGAGATACGGCACGCCGTCGTCAGTGCTCACGTCGAGCCCTTCAATGTCGATTTCATCAGTCTCGTCACCGGGTAGGTCGAGCCGGGCCGCGAGTGACTGCGGCGGGTCGGCGATGTAGCCGCTATTTTTCGCCCGTGTGGCGCGCACGACACTCGTGCCTTCATCGCCACCGAGCCACAAGTCATCGCCGATGACCGCGATGCCGGAGAGCGCTTTGGCGAGGTCGTCGGGAACTTTTTTCAAGTTGAAGGGCAATTTTTTCATTAGGTCATGACGTGGAGATTGCGGAGGGAAACTGGTTCACGGCACTTCAAAAAAACACCGGGTAGTGATCGCGGCGAGTTGCGAAGCGAGATGGTCGGACGATAGGAGATTTAACCTGGTTTTGCAACGTGGGTAGGGACTCACTCAGGGCGAAGGTTTCGTCTGCGCGTGTATCGAAGGTTCCCTCCGATCGGGTGGATCTCGGGCGGCGGGGGCGATGCGCGGTGGATGGGTGGGTGTTCGGAAGACACGTAGAATAGGACCCACCTCGGTGACAAAGGCGATGATCCGCATCGCCGCGCTGCTGCGGGGACGCCAGTCGAGCGGATCGGCGCAGTCGCCTGAAGGCACTGACGACCGCACCGCGTGCCGGGGTAGTGTGTCATTGTGCTGGCGATGCGAGGTGCTCCGTGCTAGCGTGCGTGGGCGCCACCACTGGCGAGGACGATGAGTAACGCTTCTCGTGCTCGCCGGTGGGGGTATCTATCCGGATAAGCAGATTAATATGGTAGGTCTCTAATGACGGGGCGGGCCAGACCGTCCTTTCAGTGCCAGGCGTGCGGGGCGCTGGCGCCCAAGTGGGCGGGGCAGTGCGGGGACTGCGGCGCCTGGAACTCGCTCACCGAGAGCGCGGCTCCCCTCTTGGTGGATGGAAGAGCGCGCGGGCTCGGCTACAGCGGCGAGACCGCACCGGTCGTCGGGCTCGCCGAGGTCGAGGTCCGGGATGAGGTGCGCCCCTCGAGCGGGATCGGCGAGCTGGACCGCGTTCTGGGCGGGGGTCTGGTCAAGGGTACGGTGGTGCTGCTTGGGGGCGACCCGGGGATCGGCAAGTCCACGCTCTTGCTGCAATCGCTAGCGGGCGGGGGCAAGACGCGCGGTCTCTACGTGAGCGGCGAAGAGTCGGCCCAGCAGGTCGCCCTCAGGGCCCATCGCCTCGGCAAGGTCGGCCAGAACCTGCGGCTCCTGACCGAGACCCGGGTCGAGCGGGTTTTGGAGGCGGCCGAGAACGAGGCGCCGCGGGTGCTCGTGATCGACTCGATCCAGACCCTGTATAGCGAGTCGTTGGCCGGCGCCCCCGGCACGGTCAGCCAGCTCCGCGAGTCCGCCGCGCAGCTCGTGCGCTACGCCAAGCGCACCGGTACCACCGTGTTCCTGGTCGGGCATGTGACCAAGGAGGGTGTCTTGGCCGGGCCGCGGGTGCTCGAGCACATGG
>JBQTJM010000070.1:0-2154 GCA_052387115.1 Gammaproteobacteria bacterium
TGGATGAAGTTGTAGAGGGTCGCGATATTGGAATGGTTGAGCTTGGCCAGGACTACCGCTTCTTTGCGGAAACGCTGGAGGATCTCGGGCCGACGCGCGAGCTCGGTACGCATGACCTTGATGGCGACATCGCGATCGAGGTTGATGTCCACGCCCCGGAACACCTCCCCCATTCCACCCTCGCCGATCTTCTCGACGATCTGGTAGCAGTTGCCGATCACTTCGTTGAGCATGGTGGTTATCTACGGCGCCGCCCTTTCAGTCCTCGGCTTTCACCCGGAAGACCCCCACGCTGATGTTGTCGTGGCCGCCGCGCTGTTTCGCCAGGTCCACCAGACTGCGGCACGCCGCCTCGGGCCCCTCTGCCACACACGCCCCTCGGATCTCGTCTTCGCGCACGGGGTCGTGCAGGCCATCGGAACACAGGACGAAGGTATCGCCGTCGCGGAGCTCCACGGGGTCCTGCCAGACGAAGAGCTCGACCGTGGGGCGCACCCCCAAGGCCCTGGAAATGACGTTTCTGTTGGGGTGAGAGCGAGCCTCCTCCGGGCTCAGGATCCCGGCCTTGACCATCTCCCGAACCAGGGAGTGGTCTTCCGTCATCAAACGGATCTGCTCGTCGCGGATGAGATACAGGCGGCTGTCGCCGACGTGGGCGCAGTGGGCGAGCGATTCCGTCAACACCAGCGCCGTGCAGGTGGTCCCCATGCCATGATAGGCCTCGTCCGTGAGCGACAGCTCATAGATCTCCCGGTTGGCCCTCTCCAGGGCGGTCTGAAGGGCCTTGGGGCCTTCTCCCGGTTCCTGGTAGTAGGTGCGGCGCGTGACCTGGACGGCCAGCTCGCTCGCCAGACCGCCCGCGAGGTGCCCTCCCATCCCGTCGGCGACCACCGCAAGGGCACCCTTGCTGCTCCGTACCGCGGGGTCATTGGCCGCGAAGAACTCGATGTGGTCCTCATTGTGGTCGCGCTGGCAACCGGTGTCGGTCGCGATACTCGCGTCTATCCGGCACTTGAGCCCACGCAGAGCGCGCTGATCCGCCGCAGTCTTCATCGACCCGGTTCGACCCAAGACCCGAAACAAGCGCCGATTCGCCATACGGATGGTTGAGGATATATTGAATTGCCCAGCGAGCCCGCCGTGCGGCTCGATCCCCGAAACCCGTGCTAAGTTAGCACGCCGGCGCGAAAGATTCACCGGGACCCAGAAACACCCTGGAAGAAGAGCCGGTTCCGTGCCAACGGGGCGCCATCACTGCCCCATCGGCGCCTGGCGGGCCGGCAGATCCGTGAGATCCGCCGACGGCGCCGCCGCCTGCCGAGGGGGGGCTAGGTCGCCCGGTTTGGTCCGCGGCCGGCCATCCATCGCAAACCCCGGCGAGATATGGAAGCCGTGACAGGAGCTGCAGGTCGACTGAACCCGATTCTTCGCCCCCGGATCGGCATGGCACTCCCGACACGTCGCGATTCCGGTGATCAGCACATCCTCGCTGTTTTCGGAATCGGCCACGCCCTTGATGCAATCGGCCGAGCCCGTCTCGGGATCCGCCACGCCCCTAGGCAATATAGAGGGGGGGCAATCGGCGGGTCGGAAGCCATGGCAGTCCGCGCATGCCACCGTGGCGTGCCGGCCGTGGTCGAAGCGGGCCTTGGGGAACCAGGTGCGGGCGATGCGCACCGGCACGATGTCCCAGCCGAAGACCGATTGCGCCTTCTCCTCGACCTGGTGGCACTTCGCGCAGGCGCGATACTCGAACAGCTCCTTGCCCGCCTGCCGCGCCCGCCGCGCGGCGCTCGTAAGGCCCTCGGAGCGCTCCGGCGGGGTCTGCCGCGCGGGGCGGCGCCGGGACAGGACATCCGGCTCGCCGGTATCGATATCGGCCCGTTCCAGGGTACGCAGGCCGTAATAGGCCTCGAGGCCTTCAAGCACCCGGCCGACGTGGCCGTGAGGCACCTCGCGCTTCGGATCGTCGATCTCGAAGGTGAGCTGGTGGCAGCGATGGCAATGCGGCTCGAAGCGGATGGGTGCCATGAGCCGTCCCCCCGGTTCGGGGACGTGACAGCTCGCGCAGGCGAGCACCACCTTGCCATCGGGCCCCTGGACCCCGGTCTTGTCGAGATGGGTCGTGTGGGGGAAGAACAGGTTGGAGCGCTC
>JBQTJM010000071.1:0-6079 GCA_052387115.1 Gammaproteobacteria bacterium
GCACCTCGAACCCCACATGGAACAGCGCCTGCCAGCGCTGCCGGAGATACGTGAAGAGATCTCGCTTATGGGGCAACAACTTGTCCAAACACCGATACAGCTTGTCGATCTGCACGAGACCAAAATCCTCACCCAAGAGATCGGCCATCGCGCTTTGTTCATACCATTGCCGATGCAGCCGCCACTCGCTGCCCGGATCGATCAAGCGATAACAGACCAAGGTCTTGAACACATTCAGCCAACGGGTCCCCTGTCGACTGACCGGCAGTCTATTGGACCAAAGCTCATCCAACCTCAGCTGATCCCAAAGGAGACAGGCCAACCAGCAGGCACCCCATTGCCGGGGACGATGTAATTGCAGATCGCTGAGCTTGATCCTCACAATCTCACAGTCCAAGGGGGGTGCCACACGATCTTCGGGGAAGATGGCCATCTGCTTGGGTCGGACCTCACCCTCCTGCACTACTTCGATTGTCTTACACCAGCTTGCTCTCTGACCGTCATTGATCTCCCCTAGGTACAGCACCTGCCTTTGAACCACCCGCCCACCCCGGGTACGTCGATTCTCTACGATACTCCAGTAGCGGTGTTCCTTGCCATCCTTAAGGCGGGTCTTGGCGCGCAGAAACATGCCGTGAGTTTCGCAGAAACTCGAGCCCAGTCAAGTACCAAGGTCGGCACTACACGCGCTTTTCCAGGCGATCTCAATAATCCGGTTCGGATAATCAGCGGGTTAACAATTCAAAATATTTGATCTTTGTGAAAATCAAGGTTGAGTTGCGGAAGTCGGGCTAAACACGGACGCCACTAAGGTGGAACCCAATGTCGATTCCACGATCTAGCAAGAATACGTAAGGCCTGATCTTCATCTTTGGATATGTGGGTAACTCCGCAGCCATTATCGACAGATCCAGAGGTTCCTGCGCCGCCGAAGCGATGATGCCTTCGAGCCCGCATTAGGCGCCTGCTCAAGCCCACTATCCCAAGACCCGATAAACACTTCTCTCCCTTGCCGGCCGATACCGGGCGGGCTGCGCTGCATCCGATCCTGACGGCAGCGCCGAATCCCTTTTCCAGGGATCCTTGCATCCACTGTCCAACCGTTTCGTTATAGGTCGCGTGTTCCTGCATCCACGGATCGTTGTGTGATGCCCGTCATGGATCGGCTTGCCGTCCCAGATAGACGCGACCGTCTCCCACCAAAATACAGCCCAAGGATTGGCCGTAGATCACAAAACGTACCTCAAGAGGATGAAAAACAAAGCCGATCTGGAGCGCGGTAATCGCCTCTCTTTGATCCGAGTCAGCCACGACGATGCAGCGGCAAGTTGCATGACCGTCGGCTGGCTGCCATGGAAAGGGCGACTTTGGATCCACACATACCGAGTTCGGAGACTACAAGGATGAAAATGGTACCCTGTCGCAGGATTGTCACGTTAGCGTCGGAGCTCCTCACACTAGCGATATCCCGAAAAATCTTCGCCGCACTTCTCGCGGTTGTTCTGTTCTCCGGCGCTCCGCTAGGATTTCCCCAAAACGCCTCATCCCCGTTGCCCAACGAAGGGGCGGAACAGATCACACGCGCCCTGGCGGCCCTGGAGGTCCGCTATCAGCAGGGCCGGAATACGGAAGGGCCCGGGGTCTCGGGCGATATGCTCAGAGTTGCCGCTGAGCGCCACCAGCTCCTCGCAACACTCATTGAAGACCATCCAGGCAAAGTGCTGCAACTTGCTGTGCCCGATGATCTTCGCGACGGCATGCCGACCGAGGTCCAGCAGGCCCTCGAGCAGCCGCTGGAGCTGGAGGGGGACATCGAGGTCCTGCAGGTGGACCATAAAGACCCGAGCCGGAGCCGCGCTGTCTATGTGCTGACGACCCCTTTCGGGGAGCGTTTCTCCCTCCACTTCGCCGCTCATGCTCCAGGGCTCCTGAGTGGAGCACGGGTGCGCGCGCACGGCCTCGTGCTCTCCGGCGTCCAAACAAAATACGCTGGCGAAACAGACGGCGCGATGGCGCTGGAGGACGGGAATACCAGCATTGAGACCCTGGAGTCGGGAGGATCCGACGGCATCGACAGGAGCGCAACGGCCACGCCCTCGCTCCCCGGCACGATTGGAGAGCAACGCACCGTGGTACTGCTGGTAAACTTCCAGGACCACCCTACCAACAAACCCTGGACGCCCGAACAGGTAGGTAGTCTAGTGTTTGGAAAAGTAGGTGACTTCTTCAAAGAGAACTCCTACCGTCAGACCTGGCTGGCCGGCAATGTCCATGGCTGGTATACCCTTCCTATCGAGAGCATGCAATGCGATCGATCTTCTATTGCCCGGGAGGCGAAATCGGCGGCGGCTGCAGCGGGGGTCGATCTCTCGGGATACAGGCGCTTCGTGTATGTCTTTCCCAAGAACGGCTGCACGTGGTCTGGCTTATCCACTGTCGGGGGCAGCCCTTCGGAGTCCTGGATCAACCATGACTTGACATGGGGGAGGGTCGCCCGCGAACTCGGCCATGGCTTCGGTCTGTTTCGTTCACAGGGCCTCGACTGCACGCCCGGTACCCTCGGCTCCAAGTGTCGCAAGCTCGTCGCGGGTGACACCCTGGATGTCATGGGGCACCGCACCGCCCATCTGAATGTATTCCAGAAAGAACGACTGGGGTGGTTGAATTTCGGTGCTACACCTCCCATCACTACCATCGAGACCGATGGCACCTACGATCTGGAACCTATGGAATCGCGCGGAATTCGCCCAAAGGCCCTGAAGGTGCTGAAAGGGATCGACCCGGCGACCGGCAATAGAATCTGGTATTACATCGAGTACCGGCAGGCTATTGGTTTTGATAGCTGGATTCTCGGCGATCCTGACCTCTCTGAAGAAAACGTGCTAAACGGCGTGGTCCTTCACCTTGGCACCGAGGAAGTTGGTGGTAGCAGTGTGTTGTTGGACATGACCCCGGACAGTGCCTCCACCCCTGCGGACTTGTACGATCCGGCGCTGCCGGTAGGCCAGAGTTACTCCGATCCGGACACCGGCCTGACGATCACTACCGCATGGGCCAACGGCGGTAACGCCGCGGTGGCCGTGGGCTTTGCTCAGCCAGGATGCGTGCGAACCAATCCAGCGCTCAGCGTCTCGTCGTCCGAGAACGGGGGGGTGACCGCCGGTGCACCCGTGACTTACAATATCGTGGTGACGGATAACGATCCCGCCGCCTGCGGCGCGGCCCAGTTCGACCTCTCGGCGACCGTGCCGAAAGGCTGGACGGCCGCCTTTGTCGACGCGACATTGGGCCTGATCCCGGGTGCAAGTGCCTCGACCACGCTGACGGTGACCTCCCCCCCGTCGGCATCCGGCCCAACCTATGAGATCGTCGTGACGGCCAAGAACAGCACGACTCCCGCTAATGCCGCCTCAGCCGCCGCGAGCTACGTAGTGAACGCGCACCTCTCCCGCCCGTCCGCTGATGGCGCCGTTACGATGCAGAGTATGGGACTGTCGACGTCGGTGCAGGCCACCGACTCGGATGCGGAGGGTGTTCGACCGAGTGCGAAGTCGGTGACCCAGGCCGCCGACGTGGAAGCCGCCGAGGTATGGAAGGGCATGGACCCAGGCGGTGGCGGCGGGGTGGTCGATGTGCTCGTCCATCCGAGTGATCCAAGCATCGTCTGGGCGGTCAGCGACCTCTCGGGCATCTTCAAGTCCGCGGATGGGGGCGTCACGTGGCATGACAAGGCAAGCCGCATCAAGCGCGAATCGATGACCTACAACGGCTCCAACAATGGGAAGCACACCCTCGCGTTGGATCCCAAGAACCCGAATACGGTCTATTACGCCTTTCAACCTATGTCAGACACGACGCGCCATGTGAAGAAGGGTCTGTGGCGGTCGCGGGATGGCGGGGAAACCTGGAGCCACCTCGGCTCCCCGACGTCTGCGCTTCTCGGGCGGGCCTCTCTGATCGTGGATCGCAACGGCACGCTCTTCGCGGCCGAAACGAACACGTCCAACCTCTGGCTATCGAAGGACCAGGGCGACACGTTCGTGCGAAAAACCCTTCCGTTTACCACGCCGCCCGTCAACCAGGATTTGGCCGCAAGAGGCTGGGCTCTGCGGACGGTCGTTTCCGTCGATAACCGCCTGTACATCGCTAATCCCGACGCCACAACGCCCGCGACCCTCGGGCTGTTCTATTCGGATAACGAGGGTACCTCTTGGACGGCGGCCCCGGGGTTGGCCGGCAAGAAGATCTACGCGATGGACGCATCGCCCGTCGATCCGAAGCTCATTCTGGCCCTGGCGTTCGTTTCGGGCAGTCCATCCGTCGGTGAGATATACCGCTCTACCGATGGCGGTTCGTTTGTCAAGAACCCCGTCACCGTTGAGCTCAACTCCGCAGGCGAAAAGACCACTGGCGGGATAGCGATCAACGGCAAGGGGACGGCCATCGCTTGGGGGCTGGGCGCGGTGGGTAAAACAATGGCCATCAGTGCCGACCAGGGGAAGACCTTTGCCAGATACAGTCCCGGATTCTCCAAGGGAAGTTATGTATATAACGCGGCCCAATTCAGCAACGCTACGGATATCGCGGCCTCCCCCATCAGCGACAACTGGTACACCTCGAACATGGTCACCGTCTTCCGGAGCACCGACAACGGCCGGAACTTCACGGGAGTCGCGAAAGGCATCGAGATCATCGTGCCTGCCGAGGTCGTCGTGGATGTCTCCGATCCCAATCGTGTGCACTTGGCGAACCTGGACAACGGCCACATCTACACCACTGATCTTGGTAGAACGTGGACGACAAGTGAGACTTTGCCATTCGCAGACACCCCAGGCATAGCCCAGGATCCCAATAACTCGAACGTCTTCTACAAATACTATCATTACGGGCCTGGTACCGAGGACCGCGGACTTTGGAAATCGACGAACAGGGGCGTGAATTGGACCTTCGTGTCCGATACCCCGGGGCTTCGCGTAAGGCAGCCGCCGCCCCGCATCAGTCTTCTGGTCGATCCGACCGACTCCAAGCGGATATATGCAGGTCTCTGCTCCACCAGCGGCGAGGAGTCCAGTCCCGGTCTTTACGTCTCCAACAACGGCGGCGCAATTTTCAGCAAGGTTCCGGGCTCTCCTAGATTCTGTCAAATCGTGCGAGGGAAGAGTGGCAAGCTCTACGGCCTTACGTTGCCCACGACGGGCGATCTCTACAGTTTCGATCCCGCCACTGGAGTTTTTAAGAAACTACGTGACGATGCTAGCGGCGGCGTATCGGGGTTTGCCATACATCCCACCAACGAGAACATCCTCTTTGCCGCCGAAGGCACCTTCAAGAACCACGTCCTGGGTCTGCCCGTGAGTAATGGCCGCCTCCTGAAATCGACGGATGGGGGAACGACATGGCAGGAGATCAAAGACGCGGCGGGGAACTCTTTCAGTCCCTGGCAGATCTATGTGGACCCGGTCCGACCGACCGCCATGCTGATGTCCACCTACCGCCACTTCGAAGCGTCCGGCCTGCCGTCCGGTGTGATGCGCAGCCTCGATGGGGGCGCCAGGTGGCACAGCTTCCACCACAACCTGTCGCAAAACAACGTGAGATCCTTCACCTACGGCGGCGTTCCCGGTCGCGTCTACGCGGCCACCTTTAACATGGGGACGCATCGGATCGATTCCCTCTATACTTCGCCGATCGATGAAACCGTGCCCCCCACGGCGCCGAACGGGCTCACCGCGACCGTCACCTCCGCCACGCAGATCTCCCTCGGTTGGGGTCCGTCCACGGACAACGTCGGCGTGACCGGATACCGCATCTTCCGCTGCACCGGCGCCGCCTGCGTCCCCACCACCATGGTCACGGCGGTCAGCGGGACGACTTTCGTGGACGCGGGTCTGTCCCCAGGGACCACGTATGGCTATCGCCTGCGTGCAGAGGATGCGGCGGGGAACCTTTCCGACTATTCAGCCACAGTGAGTGCGACCATCCCGGACCCGCCTCCCACGACGCCGACAGGGCTCACCGCGACCGTCAACTCCACCACGCAGATCTCCCTCGGTTGGGATCCGTCCACGGACAACGTCGG
>JBQTJM010000072.1:0-14547 GCA_052387115.1 Gammaproteobacteria bacterium
ACCCATCCGTGTTTTACCGGGTTCCAATGGACATAATCCACGTGACGGTTGAAGTCGGCTTGATCACGGATGAGATGTTCCCAAAAACGGCGCTGCCATAGACCTCGTTCACCCCGCTTCGCGCGGCCTTGCGAAACGCGCTCGCCTTTTTCGATGGCACGGGAGAAGTGTCCCTTGATCAGACTCCAGCGGGTAGAACAATCCGAATCACCGGACGCCAGCGTCCAAACGCAATGTAAATGATCCGGCAGGATTACAATCGCTTCCAGCTGGAAGGGATGTCGCGCCCGAACCCTACGAAACGCGGTTCGCAACACGTCAATTCGCTCGACCAATAAGCGGTTCCCGCGTCGCTCGGCGAGATTCACCGTGAAAAATCACGTGCCTCCTGGAAGCCAGGCACGACGGTATTCGGTGATGTATCACCTTCCCTCGCCCAGCTCTTTTCGCGACCGATGCGGTTCCCTTCGTTCACCGCATCCTAGGCGGGCTCAGTTTTCGTTTCGCACCGGTTGCAACCGTCTGTAAAACTCCAATATCGAAGCGTCGGCCCTCACATCCCCCATTGAAATAGGGCGATCAAGCGTGATTCCATCTAGTGAGCGGCAACGAGACAACGCGACATAAGTCTGCCCTGAGCAAAACGCTCCTCTGCCGAGGTCGATCCTCACTGAATCAAGGGTCATGCCTTGCGATTTGTGGATTGTTATCGCCCAGCCTAGCGCGATCGGAAACTGTTCAAAGGTTCCTACAACTCGACTAACAATCCGCCGTTCGGCGCGGTCATATTCGTATTCGACCTTCTCCCAAGTCTCTCGCTCCACAGGCACTGTATTCCCAGTTTTTGTGAGCTCTACCCTCAAGCACTCGTCATCGACGTTGGTTACCCGCCCTAAGGTGCCATTAACCCAGTAAGGCTTCTTATTCTTCACGAAGATCACTTGGGCGCCAACCTTTAGCTTCAAGCGATGCGGCGCCTGAAATCGGTCGCGCTGAACGTCAAAGTTCCCTTCTACGATGGCGTCGAATATCCGAAGCGGGGAATCGAGCTCGTTCAAATTATGGGTATTAATCGCATGTGCTGCGTCGTTGGTGGGGACAAGAAATAGCGAAGGATCAGCATTCGGTCCGCGATCTCGGTAGCAATCTCGATTGATTCGGGCGACGGCGTCCCGGTGGTCAAGGTTTAGCCGAATTCGATCCAACACATCAATAAACTCTTGTCCCGTCTGCCGGAACACTTGAGTTAATTCGATTGAGATGATTGGTGTGCTCTCGAAAACGTCCGCCGAAAAGAAATAGGGGGATCGATAACGGTCTGTGTAGTATTGCGCAACCGCGGGATCGGTAACCACCGGCGGTAACTGCAAGAGGTCGCCAACGAATACGACCGGAACGCCGCCAAAGGGTCGTGCGTTGTCCCTGACCTTCTTCAGTGTGTTGCTAACGTAATCCACGACATCTGGTGGCACCATCGAAACTTCGTCGATGATCAACGCACCCAAGCACTCGAAAACGGGCATGATCCGTCGCCCTGGTTGGAAGGCCTCATCGGGATTCAGGGTGCGCGGGGGAATCCTGAACAACGAGTGAATAGTAGAACCGCAGACGTTGATGGCCGCGAGGGCCGTGGGCGCGACGACTGCGCAGTTTTTGACTTGATCAGACAAAAAGCGAATGAGGGTTGATTTGCCGGTTCCGGCACGTCCCGTGACGAAAATTGCGGGACACCCTTTCCGAATCGCTTCGAGCACAAATTGATATTCTGGGAGTACCTCAAGCGGCTCTAACTCATGCCGACTCTGAAATTGAGGAAAGGAAGGCTGATCTCGTGCAGGACTGCGTCTACGTGCCAGGCCCCGATCAATTGTCGAAAGGTTGACTGGGCCTGGCGCGTACGCACCGAGCAAGCCCTTCGCCAGTTTACTGATGGCAGACCAGACGCTCATTCTTTTTAGTCCAGCGAAACAAGATCAGTCCGCCGGACAAGAGGGCTTGGAAGGCGACGGCGATCCACGGCGTCGGCTGCAGCGCTTTGGGCCGAGCCGGCTGAACTATCCCACCACGGGGCTCGGTTCACGACACCAAGCCGGAATAGCCACAACCACATGCGCCGCAAGTGCAGAGAATCCACTCGCAAGCGACGCACTCGATATCCACGGAATTGTCCAGTCCCCGCTTACAAGCATAGCAATGGGTGATGCGGCGCAGATGTGTATGGGTCGCGGGACGAACACCTAGATATGCCTTGCCAAGCTTCTGTAGTAGTGACCTGTGGCGCTCCTCTAGCGTGAGGCGTGCTTGTTGGCGCGCCTCTTCGTGCGCCAATTCCTTTGCGCGATGATTAGCTTCCTGTGCTAGTTCGCGCGCGCGCCGGGCTTCGTAGTAGCGCTTTTCTTCTTGTAGCCAAGCGGTTCCGTAGGCGTCTTTCCATTGCCGGTAAGCGGCAATATAGGTGCTTGCGACCCGTGGATCGCCGTGTGGCTTGATGCGTTTCCGCGTCATGTTGGCGATGTACTTTCCCATCTCTGAGCTAGTCGGATTCCACAGAAATAGGTGAGGACAGTCGGGTAGTTGGATGGCAGGGTCGTACACGAGCGCCTTTGCCTGAAACTCGCCAAGCCAGATAGTCGCGCTCATATTAAAAATCCCAAAGCTGATTAAATATAGTCAACTGCCCGGTTCGGATTAACAAGGAGGTGTGGCTATGGGTACAGACCTGTCCGATACTCCCGGTACGGACGCGAGCTGCGCCCCGCCAAGGTTAAGAGATTGGGGCGCGCTCTACAGGGACCTGGGCGCTAGCGCCCCAGGGCCGCGAGTAGCTCGTCCACTTCTCCCTGGCTGGTCAAGACGCGGGGCCGCGCTTGAGGTTGCTCGTGCGACCGTTCCGGCTCGGCCTCGTCCCCATGCGGACGGGCCTCTCTTGCGATGCCGCCGGACAACGAGGCCATGGTGGCGAGCTTTGCCTCCACTTCCTGGAGCAGTTGCACGACGCGCTGTATCACCTGGCCGGTCAGGTCCTGGTAATCCTGGGCGACCAGGATCTCGCATAGACGGTCGTGCAAGGCCCGAGAGTCTCCCCGGAGCAGGCCGACCACCTCGATGACGCGATCCCGCAAGGCGCTGAGGTTGGTCGAATCGAGTCCCTCCCACTCGATCCGGGACCAATCCTCGATCAACTTTTCGGCGCCCGCGGAGATCCGTTCCGCCATCGGCAGCAAGGCTTCGACCGAGCTGATGGTGCGATGGGCGGCCCGTTCGGTCTTAACGATGATGTATTGCAGCCTGTCCCTGACATCCGGGATCTCGTGCAGGGTCATTCCGGCGACCCCGACATCCCCTTCTAGATCGCAGAGCGCCTTCCGCAACTCCTCGGTCATCGTCGCGACCTGCGAGCAGACGCTCGATTCGAGACGATGTGCCAGTGCGTTCACGATGCGATCGGCTTGGCCCTGCTCGCCGGCCTCCAGGGCCTCCACGAGGTCTCTCGCCAAGGTCAGTTGGTCTTGGCCTTCCAACTCGATTCTCCTCGACTCGGTTCTATACCACGCACGGTCACAAATCGCCCTTTCTTGATCCCCTCACCCCAACCCACTCCCGAAGGGAGAGGGAGAAAAGAGAGGGCCTCTCCCGGAGGGAGGGGGAGAAATGAGAGCGCCTCTCCCGGAAGGAGAGGGGATGGGCGGAGCCGTCACCGGCCTCGTGCACGTCGGCATATCCCAGGTCCCCGAGGAGCGCCCGGATGATGCGGCGCATCGTCGAGAAATCATCCACCACCAGGATCCTGATGCTCTTGCTCATTCTCTATTTCAGTGTTCATCTATATTTCCTCGTATATCATGGAGAAGGTCTAGGAAGAGGCCCCGAATCTCAACGGGGCCTCTGGTTCATACGGTTTAGTTCAAGACCGGTTCGCAGGAGGTGAACTTGTCGTTACCAGGCCCGCCGTCGCACCGATCGGAACCGGGGCCCCCGCTGAGCTTGTCCTTGCCGGGCCCACCGAACAGCCGATCTTTGCCCGTGCCTCCCTTCAGGACATCGTTGCCACCGAGGCCGCAGATCCGATCGTTACCACCGAAGCCGAGGATGATGTCCTTCCCGGAGGTGCCGACCATGACATCTCGCCCCGAGGTCCCGCGTAACCCACCGTTGTACAATATCCCATCGTCCGGACCACCCTTGATAAGGCCGTTTGCCTGCACATAGATGGTAGCCGTTCTGCCGGAGCAAAGCGGGGCCGGCCCTGGGGGCAAGGGTGGCGACGCTAGCGGCGCAGGCGGCGAGGGCGGCCCAGGTGGCGTTGATGGAACCGAACCAAGCTCAAAAGCCCCGATATCACAAAACTCTTCATTTACACCGTCACCATCAATCGGTCTAGTACCTCCGCGCTGATCCAGGTTGCTGACTGGTGCAGCAGCGCAGACGTCGTTCAAACCTGAATCAACGGCATCACTGGCTACGGTAAGCGCGACCGTATCCGTCGTGCCGCCGTTGTTTTGGAGGCCAAGCGGATCGAGGCCCGGTACCCCGCTCGATAAGGAATTAGTACCGAAGTTGCATGAGGTACTGTCATCGAGGTTGCCACCCTCATCGATAATTTGACCTCCGGTCGCCGCTATTGCGCAGTTGCCTCCACCGTTGGCTACGAGGAGGGTGTTGCGGAGAGTGACCGTCCCGCCTTTCTCCACGAGGACACCCCCACCACTCTCGACCGCGCTGTTGCCGGTGATCGTGGAGTTGATGAGGGTCAACTTGCCATTCAGCTCGGAGTTATGAATGGCCCCGCCCGTGTTCGGAACGTTATTGCCGACGAACGTGGAGTTCGCGATCGTTACGGTCCCTTCGATATTGACGAGGGCGCCTCCCTCTTCCTCCTGATCTGGAAAATCGAAGGCCGTGTTTCCGGAAAAAGTGCTGTTCAAAACAACGAGCGTAGCAGCCACCCCCTCGTTGGAGATGCCGCCCCCGTCCTCTGCGGCACTATTCGCGGTGAATCTCATGTTCTTAACGGTTAGCCGTCCAGAGCGGTTCAGGATACCGCCACCGTTCTGAGAAGCACGTCCATTGGCAATCGTCAGCCCCTCGATTGTCACCAATTGAAAGGGGAATACTTTGAATACCTGAAACCGGTTATTCCCGTTGATGGTGAGGAGTCGGGACCCGGGTCCGCTGATGATGACCCCGTCGTCAATGTCGTCGAGCCCCGGTAGCGCGTCAGTGAGGGTAATCGTGGCGGGGAATGGTAGAGCGAAGCTAATCGTGTCTATCCCACTGAGGCTGCCTGGAGGCCCTTCGGGACTGCCGGCGATACAGCCATCTTGGGGGTTTGTAGTGATCACCGCCTGGATTGCCTCGCGGAGCGAACATGTGAGCGGGTCAATACTGGTTAGTGGCAGGTCGTCGGTCGTAGTGACCGTAATAATGGCGGCCTGAGCTGTCAAGGGGAAGGCCAATAAGGTGAGCAAGAAAAGATGGCTCATTCCAATCGCCTTTCCAGGTTGTTTACGTATTTTAGTACTCATATGATATTTCCTCTATAATAGTTCCAATTTAGATGCGCAGTCGCCGGCGGGGCGGCTCAGGCCGCGATCCGTTGGAGGATCGATTCCATCCTCTCTTTCAAGGTCTCTGCCGTGAACGGTTTCACGATATAACCGCTGACGCCAAGCTGCGCGCTTTCCAGGATCTGATCGCGCTTGCCTTCGGCGGTCACCATCAACACCGGCATGGCCTTGGTCGCGGGCTCGGCGCGTACCGCCTTCAAGAGCTCCAGGCCCGTCATCGCCGGCATGTTGCAGTCGGTGATCATGAAATCGAACGGCTGGGCCTTGAGCAGGGTGAGCGCGGCGGAGCCGTCACCGGCCTCGTGTACGTCGGTATATCCCAGGTCCCCGAGGAGCGCCCGGATGATGCGGCGCATCGTCGAGAAATCATCCACCACCAGGATCCTGATATTCTTGCTCATCTCAATATTGCCTACGACGACCTACGTTCGTTCGGGTACGGTGATAGTTTGCGACTCTTTGGACACTGCAGCGGTGCCGCCTAGGATCACGCTGATGAACATGATCATGACGACCGTGCCGCTGGTATATAGGATCAAGTCGAAGTCGGAAACCCAGATATTCGGGATCTGCGTTAGAATCTGCTTTACGGGAGCGGTGAAGCTTACTCCAAACATTGCGCTGTAATGCATGCCGCACACCGCTGCACCGATGATAAAGGCGCTGGCAAATCTTTGCCACGCCCGACGTACCGTGAACGCGATCCACAACCCCACCATTGACACGATGACGGCAATGACCACCGACGCCGCTACCATCAATGGGTTGTGGTGCATCTCTGCCTCCATGTGCATGGCCAGCATACCCAGGTAATGCATGCAGGCAACACCAAGTCCCATGAGGGTCCCCGCAGCGATCAGCCGGCCTAGTTTCAGCTTCGGCTGCGAACCGACCATCGACACCGCGATCCCGGTCATAGCGATCGCTGCTAGCATGGAGCCAGCCGTAAGCGTCGCATCGTAGGAGATTCTTAAAGGCACTTGATAGGCTAGCATTCCGATAAAATGCATGGACCAGATCGCCCCACCCCCGAATGCGATGGCAGAGCCTACCAGCAGAGAGCGGTTCATGCCACCGCGTAGATCGGTCATCATACCCGCCAGGAACAGCCCAATAAATGCTCCGAAAACCGATACCGTGTACGAGATCGCGACTAAGGTCCAGTCAAAAGTTCCGATAAGATCTATGGTCATTACTTACTCCTAGGTTTGTTAACGGTCGAGCGCGCGTAGGTTGGGGTGAGGAACGAACCCCAACGCTTCGCCATACGCGTTATGTTGGGGTTCCTTCGTCACCCCAACCTACGAGCTCTCCAATCACCGGCGCTTACCCGCCTAAAAATCGTCCTCGGTCCATTCCGCCATTCTGGCTCGCAGCCGGATCATGGCCTGTGAATGTATCTGGCATACCCGCGATTCGCTGACGCCCAATACCTCTCCGACCTCGCGCAGGTTGAGCTCGTCGTCGTAGTAGAGGGCGATCACCAGACGTTCGCGTTCCGGGAGGCTCGCGATCGCCTTTCCCAGCGCCTCCTGGAAATCACGATTCGCCGCGTATTCGTGAGGTGCCGGGATTTTCTGAGTGAAGCCTTCCGAGACGGCCTCGACCCGGGTGGGGACGTCCTCGAAGCTGAATACCTTGTGGGCGCTCGTGTCCTGGAGGATCTGGAAATACTCTTCGAGGGAGATCCCCATGCGCTCCGCCACCTCTGAATCGCGGGCATCGCGGCCGTGCTCGGCCTCAAGGTCGTGGACCGCCTTGGCCAGCGCCCGGGTCCTTCTGTGCAGGGATCGCGGGGCCCAGTCTCCCTTGCGGATCTCGTCCAACATGGCGCCGCGGATCCGGATCCCGGCGTAGGTCTCGAAGCTCGCGCCCTGCGTGGCATCGTAATTACGCGAGGCCTCCAAGAGCCCGATCATCCCCGCCTGAATGAGATCGTCCACCTGAACGCTCGGCGGCAAGCGGCTGATGAGGTGATGGGCGATGCGTTTCACGAGCGGCGAATATTGTGACACCAGCCCCGGACCGTCTTCACGGTCGGGGGCTCGCGCCTTTCTCTCGAGAGCGCTGCTGTCCATCATGGCCGCGACCTCGGATCCGTTACACCCGACCTTACCATTCGTTCGACGAAGAATTCCAAGCCCCCGCTGAGATACGTCGGGGCAGGCCATCGCTCGATGTCCAGGGCGAGCTGCTTGAAGGCAGCCGCAACGGGGCTACCGGGATACCGGTGGCAATGGGCGCCGGCAGCCGCCGCCGGGTGCTGAAGGCGGGCATCATAGGGGATCGTTCCGATGGCCTCGATCGTGACGCCCGTAAGCCGGTCGGTCATCATAAGGAGCTCATGGAAAAGATCGGCGCCGTCTTGTGGATGGCGGCACCTATTGGCCAGGAGCCGGAATCGCGACCGACCGAAGTCGTGGTTCAGGATGCGCATGGTGGCATAGGCGTCCGTGATGGAGGCCGGGTCATTCGTGACGACCAGGATGATCTCCTGCGCGGCGCTGCAAAACGTCGCGACCATATCCGACATGCCGGTGCCGGTATCGATGATCAGGACGTCGGTGACGTCCGACAGCCCGCTGAAGGCATAGACCAGGCCGGCATGCTCCGCCTTGCTCAGCATCGTCATGCGACGCGACCCCGATGCGGCCGGAACGAGATTGATCCCGCCTGGACCGCTCACGACCACGTCTTCCAAGCCGCATAAACCGTCCAGCACATGCGAAAGATTGAGGACGGGCTTGAGCCCCAGCATCACATCGACGTTGGCGAGTCCCAGATCGGCGTCCATGAGCGTGACACCCTTCCCGAGCGAGGCGATCGCGGTAGACAGGTTGATGGCGACGGTGGTTTTCCCTACCCCGCCCTTACCGCTCGTCACGGCGATCACCCGTATCGGGCGTGCTGCATCGGGCGACCGGTCGCCGGCCGGTATCCTGGCGGGAGCCGACCGCGCAGGATCCAGAGGAGTTGATTCCGTCATTGTTCCGTTCCGTCATCGGCCGACCTACCGCCATTACGGCAGAAGCGACCGGTCCAAGTTGACCAGAGTTCTGTGCCCACCCCCTCCGTCGCGCGACCGAAATGTTGTCTGTAGGAACGCGCTGGCCGACTACGAGCAATCGCAATACCACAATCAGTAAGTGTCGGACGATGAGAGCCTTACATTCGATTGCGGGCTCCGCAGTCGGATCCTTGACAGGCGTGCGCCGCCTGGTGGTGGAGGATCCCGGCAATTGAAAGTTGCAGATCAGAAAGAAGAAGCCGTGTGGAGACCGGCATGGGCCGCTCGCATCGCTGTCGTCCGACGCGAACGCATTGTCCGGACCGTCCGCGCCACACGCGCCAGCATGCGTAAAGCCTGCGCGATCGGTGACGCTAGCCTCGCCCGTAAGGACACAGCGCCTTGCTCGCCGTCCTATGTCAGGAGCATGAGCACAAACAATGGCAACGATACTCACCGTCGATGATTCCGCATCCATTCGACAGATGGTCTCCTTCACCCTGAGAGGGGCCGGTTATGAGGTCCTCGAGGCGGTGGATGGAGAGGACGCCCTGAAAAAAGCCAGGGTGGGCCCGGTGAACTTGGTGCTCACCGACCTGTATATGCCCAAGATGGACGGCATCACACTGATCCGAGAGCTTCGAAAGCTCCCTACCTATCGATTCGTTCCGATGCTGACCTTGACCACGGAATCGTCTCCGGAACGCAAGGCGGAGGGCAAGGCGGCCGGCGCCACCGGCTGGCTGGTGAAACCCTTCCACCCCGATCGGCTGCTTGCCACCATCGAGAAAGTACTGGGATGAGCCCCGCGGCGGCGCCCGGGTGTCGAGCCCCGGCCCCGACCCCTCATGTCGATTGATCTCTCGCAGTTCCATCAGGCGTTCTTCGAAGAGAGCCTCGAAGGCCTGGAGACCATGGAGACCGGCCTCCTCAACCTGTCCCCCGGTGAGGTGGAGACGGAGGCCGTCAATACGCTGTTCCGCGTGGCGCATTCCATCAAGGGCGGCAGCGCGATGTTCGGGTTCTCGGCGATCGCGAGCCTGACCCATGTGATGGAGACGCTGCTGGACGATGTTCGGGCCGGCAGGGCCGGGATCGATCGATTGCTCGTAGACGCACTGCTCGCGGCCGTCGATTGCCTCAGAGAGACGGTGCTGGCCATGAAAGACGGTGGCGGCCACGACGACCGGCATATCGCCGCCTCGGAGGCCCAGTTGCAAAGCCTGCTCCCCGGTCATTCGCGGATCGAGGCCTTCCCAGCACCGGTGCGCGAATCCATTGATGAACCCAAGGGCACCGATGAACCCGAGGGCAAAGACGTTGAAATCGGCGCGACCTGGCGCATCGCCTTCCATCCCTTTCCACACCTCTTCAAGACCGGAAACGACCCGTTACGACTGTTGCGTGCGCTGGCAGGTGCCGGCAGGCTGGCGGTGTCGGCAGACATCTCCCGTCTGCCCGCCTTCGGCGATCTGGACCCGGAATCCTGTTATCTCGGCTGGCACCTCACCTTGGACAGCGATGTCGGGCGCAAGGCGATCGGCGAGGTCTTCGAGTGGGTCGAGGGCGACTGCGATCTGGTCATCACCCCCTCGTCCGGGAGTTCGATATCGTTGCCGGAACCGGTGCTGCCGGAGGTGCCCCTTTCATCGTCAACTGGGGCCGATTACCACAAGCCGGTCCTCGATGATCCACATCCCCCGATAGCCGATAAAAGGGGACACGCCCACATCGAGCCGCCCCGCTTAGGTTCCGAACGGCGGCAGCCCGTCCCGCCCGGCGCCGAGGCCAGCTCTATCCGAGTGAGCACCCAGAAGATAGACGCCCTGATCAACCTGGTAGGCGAGTTGGTCATCACCCAATCGATGCTGAGCCAATGCGGACAGGACCTATCGTCACAGAGGGCTGATAACTCCATTGGCGGCCGGCTGCGCGACGGTCTGGCACAGCTCGCGCGCAACACCCGCGAGTTGCAGGAAAGCGTGCTCGGCATCCGGATGGTCCCGATCAGCTTCTCTTTCAATCGATTTCCGCGCCTGGTTAGAGACCTCGGCCACAAGCTCTGCAAGAACGTCGAGCTCAGGGTGTCGGGTGAGAACACCGAGCTCGACAAGACCGTGATGGAGAAGATCAGCGATCCCCTGGTGCATTTGATCCGCAACGCCCTGGACCATGGGATCGAGACGCCGGAAGAGCGCAGGGCCGTCGGTAAACCGGAAACCGGTGTATTGCACCTCAACGCCTACCACTCCGGGGGCAGTATCCTCATCGAGATCGCCGACGACGGGGCCGGCATCGATTCCAGGAAGATCCTGGCCCGGGCGCGCGCGCGCGGGCTCATCGCGGAGGGCGATTCCCTGCCCGAGGATCGAATCCACGATCTCATCTTTCAACCGGGGTTCTCCACCGCCGCCGAGGTGACGGAACTCTCCGGCCGCGGGGTCGGGCTGGACGTGGTCCGGCGCAATATCAAGGACCTCGGCGGGGTGGTCGAGGTGCGTACCAGGGCCGGTCAGGGCTCTACTTTCCTCATCAAGCTGCCGCTGACGCTCGCGATCCTGGACGGTCAGCTCATTCGCGTGGGCCGACACGTCTATGTGATCCCCTTGGTGTCCATCATCGAATCGCTTCAAGTCCGAAAGGATCGAGTCAGCTCCATGGCGGGCACCGCCGAGCTATATCAACTGCGGAATGAATATCTTCCCATTGTTCGACTGTATGAGATATTGAGCGTGGTTCCCGACAATACAGGGCTCGACGCCGGCTTGCTGGTCGTGGTCGAGGGCGACGGACAAAAGGCCGGGATCCATGTGGACGACCTGCTGGCCCAGCAGCAGGTGGTCATCAAGAGTCTGGAGACCAATTATCGGCGCGTCACCGGGATATCGGGGGCGACCATCCTGGCGGACGGTACCGTGGCTTTGATCCTGGATATCCAGGGTCTCATCGCGATGTCGCGTGGGCGTACTCCAGCCCTGTGCTCGGCGTCTCTTCCGTACGAACACCGCATCGCAGCGTGAGGGCGGCACCATGAGCACGAGACCCGCGAACGATTTCGGCGCCCTGGAGATCAGCGCCGATCTACGTTCCGATCAATATCTGACCTTCATCCTGGCGGGGGAGGAATACGGCGTGAACATCCTTCGAGTACAGGAAATCAAGGGCTGGAACGGGGTGACCGCGATCCCCAATACCCCTGACTACGTACAAGGCGTCGTCAATCTGCGCGGCACCATCGTACCTATCGTGGATCTGCGCAGATGCTTCGGGATACAGACGGTGGATTACGACAAGACCACCGTGGTCATCATGCTCAAGGTCACGGGACAGCGTGGAGAACGCACCATGGGCTTCGTCGTGGACGCGGTTTCTGACGTATATGACGTGAGCGCGGAAGAGCGACGGCCGGCGCCCGATTTCGGCACCGCTGCCCAGACGGGGTTCGTGACCGGGCTCGCGACCGTCGCCGACAAGATGGTTATCTTGCTCGATATCGATCGGCTGGTCGAGACCCGCATGGGGCTCTTTGGTCATACTCGGGGTGACATCGCTCAGGACGTCCCGGTGCTCGGGGTCCCCCTGGGAAATATCTGAAGGCGGATACTCGGCAATCGAGACAAGGAGATTGATTATGAACCTACTGGCTAATTTGAGGTTCTCGCTGAAGCTCGTGCTCGTGGGCACCGTGCTTTGGGTGCCCGCGTTGTTTCTGATCGCCGTGGTCATCGGCCAGCACAGCCGCGACCGGACCCTGGCCGAACAAGAGGAAAAAGGCGTAAGGTATCTGGAGCCGGCGCGAGGGTTCCTGCAACACCTGGCCGAGCATCGCGGGATGGTCAATACGGTGCTCATGGGCGACACGGGGTTTACCCATGAGATCGCCCCCAAACAAGCGACGATCGCCAAGGACATCGAAGCGCTGGAGGCCCTCGAGTCCCAGTACGGTCAGGAGTTTCGCAGCGCGGAACCGTGGCGGCGCGTCAAGACGGGTTGGGATAGCCTCAAGGCACGCGCCCTGGCACTCGGGCCCGAGGACAGCTTCGAGCGGCACACCGCCATTCTCGACGATCTCCAGGATCTCATGGCCCACATCGCGGACGCCTCGGGATTGATCCTGGATCCCGAGCGCGCGAGCGCCCATCTCGTCGACATCGCGGTTTTCAGGTTGCCGGTCGTGGGAGAACGCCTGGGCGTGTTACGGGGAAAGGCCACCGGGTTTACGGCCAAGGGGAGTTTGACGGGTGATCAGAAATCCGAGCTGATCGGCGGACTCGCCGTGGTTCGCGACGCCCTCGACGCGATCGACCTGCGTGCTCGGCTCGCAACCGAGAGTGGTACCGGAGGCGCGGGCGGGATCGCCGCCGTCCGGGAAGAGTTGGTCACCAAGTCGCGGAGCTTCACCGAGTTGGTGGACGTGAAGGTGATCCAGGCGCCCGAAGGAGCGCCCATCGAGGTCAAGCCGGCGCAGGTCTTCGCCGCCGGGAGCGAGGCCATCGCGGCCGCGTTCAAGCTGGCCGATACCGCATCGGCGTCTCTGGGCGATCTCGTGCGGCAACGTGCCGAGCATCTGGCACGTGATGGATATGTCACCCTGGCACAGGCGCTGTTCCTGATGCTGGCGGGCGTGGTAGTGGGGTTCGCGGTGACCCGCGACATGGAGCGTGCCGCGGCAGCGACGGCGGCGGTGGCGTCGGCGATCGCGAAGGGCGACCTCACCTCCACCATCAAAGTCATCGGTCGGGACGAAGGGGCCTGGCTGCTGCACGAGCTCAAGACGATGCAGAAGAACCTGACCGAGGTCACTATCGAGGTGCGTCGCACGGCGGTCGCGGTTCACAGCGGCGCGCATCAGATCGTCCAGGGAAACACCGATCTGTCGAGCCGCACCGAGGAGCAGGCCTCCAGCCTGGAGGAAACCGCCTCGAGCATGGAGCAATTCACCGGGACCGTACGACAGAACGCCAACAACGCACGTGAGGCCGATCAGCTCTCTTCCAACGCTCGACAGCAGGCGGAACGCGGCGGCGCAGTGGTGGGTGCGGCGATTGCCGCCATGGCCGAGATCAATGCCTCTGCCAAGCGTATCGCCGACATCACCGGCGTGATCGATGAGATCGCATTTCAAACCAATCTCCTCGCGCTCAATGCGGCGGTCGAGGCGGCGCGCGCCGGCGAGCAAGGGCGCGGGTTCGCGGTGGTGGCCTCCGAGGTGCGCAACCTAGCTCAACGCAGCGCCGGGGCCGCCAAGGAGATCAAGGACCTCATCCAGGACAGCGTGAGGAAGGTGGAGGACGGATCCAAGCTCGTCGACCAGTCGGGTGCGGCGCTCGGCGAGATCGTCAGCTCGGTCAAGCGGGTCTCGGACATCATTGCGGAGATCGCCGCGGCGAGTCAACAACAGTCCTCGGGCATAGAGCAGGTGAACCGAGCGATCTCTCAGATGGACCAGGCGACCCAACAGAACGCCGCGCTGGTGGAAGAGGCCGCCGCGGGCAGCGAGTCGCTGGAGGCAGAGGCCAATCACCTCACGGAGATCATGGAATTCTTCAAGCTCCAGGAGACCGCCGCCACCTCGACCCCGGAGCGCGTCACTCAAGCACCGGTTGCGGTAGAACGGAGGGGCGGCACCGAACGCCCCTGGTCGGGAACGCCGAGCGCGCATCCCAGGACGACCTCGAGTCGGGCCAAGGTGCCTGCCCAGCGGGTTGCGGTGGGCGGGGGTGACGGGAAGGAATGGGAGGAGTTTTGAACGCCTCCGGCAGGAGCATAGCGTCCGCAGCGCCGCCGAACAACAAGGCACGAATGCGTCCAACCTGAAGCGACCGGGGTGTCCATCGTGACGAAACCAAGGGCAAATAAAGAATATGGCGACAACGCACCGGGGGCCGGGGACATGCCGACGGCCGCTAAGGTCCGGAAGCGAAGACGGGCGCAGGGCACCGGACAGGTGAGGACGGCGGGCGGGTCGATCTC
>JBQTJM010000073.1:0-13928 GCA_052387115.1 Gammaproteobacteria bacterium
ACGGGGATTTCTCTTAGGCCCGAACTGAGTAGTTCGCGGCGCGAATAAGCATTTCAAAGGCCCTTTTTCGGCGAGAGGAAGAGTACGAGATGGACCTGTGGGTTGTCAAGTACGCGAGCCGTCGATCGAGGATCGGGGATTTTTCGGGGGATTCATCGGTCCGGGCCGCCCGGATCCGGGGCGTTTTGGCCTCTCAGGCGAGTGCAGGGCAAAGGGGGCTGTCGGCTCAGGGAGTTGAACCCAGTGACCGCGGCTCCCAGCAATGTTGCATAACATTTGAAAAGTCGAAAAGTCTATACGTCCGCGTAGATGTCCCATTCTGTCGCCTCCCCTCAAGTCGCGGTAGATAAGAGCTGGCGTTTGCACCTTCTCTTCTTCGGTAAGCTGGTAATTCTTTTCAAACTTTCTTTCCTTTGCTACAACTCGACAGTCAGGCCGGTAAGGCGCCCTTGAGGTCTACCGGCGCAAATGGGCCCGGTTCGGCGATCAGTCGGCGAGCCGCCTCGACCTGCTCCCACACGTTCCACAGCAGAACACCGCGCACCCGCTTATCTTGGAGGTAATAGACAACCCCTTTGCGATACGGCTCTTGCCAGTCGCTCACGGTCTCGAGCCGCGAGTCCAACTCCCCTACTGCTTCGTATCCGAGCTCAAAGAGATCCGAGTAAAAGAACGGCAAGTGATGATAGGGAGCAGGCTTACCTGCCATGTTGCGGCCCGCCAATCGCCCCATGGTGTTAGCATTGTCCTCGTGCTCGACGCGCATGCGTTTCCCTAGGGCGGAATTATAAAAGCTGGCGACATCGCCCGCCGCATAGATGTCTGGATGACTGGCGCGCAAAAACTCATCCACCGCGATGCCGTTGTCGACCTCCAAGCCCGCTGCCTGCGCCAATGCGATGTTGGGCTGAATGCCGATCCCCGCAACGAGACCGTCTACCCAGTGCTCCTGGCCACTCTTGGTCTTTAGCAGAAATTCCGCGCCGCGCGTCTCTACACCGACGAGCGTTTCTCCGGTAACCAGTTGCACGCCTTTGTCGCGGTAGAAATCATTGAGGAACAATCCCAGATCCCGCGGAAAGACACGACTGCCGACGGCCTCCTCGGGGAAGATCATCACAACGTCTTTTTCATTCATGGCCAAGGCGGCTGCGATCTCCGAGCCGATAAACCCGCCACCGACAACGCCAAACCGCTGCCTGTTCTCGGTGAGCGCGCGCAGTTGGCGGTAGTCTTCCAGTGTCCGAAAATAGATGATCGACTCGTTGTCCAACGGAAGCTTTCGGGGGGATCCACCCGTCGCTAACAGCAACTTGTCGAAGGTGTAGATGGTGCCCCCATCGTCAATGACACTTTTGATGTGCAGTTCGAGTTTGTGGGCGTCTCGCCCAAGGTGCAGCGCTATGTCTCGATCGGCCGTGCCACGCCAGATCTTTTCTAGAGGTTTTCCCTGCCATAGCCCTTTCGAAAGCGGGGGACGGTCGTAGGGTGGGTCAGGCTCGGCCGAGATAAGACCGATCGTTCCGTTGGCGTCTACCTCACGGACGCCTCGGACAGCCGCATCCGCAGCCATTCCACCACCGACGATCAAGTATTTGTAGTATGGCATTTCTCGTCTCCTAAACCGGCTGTTGGCCGTATCTCGGGGTAGAACCGTTATTCATCGCGCAGGCGCCTCTGCTCCGACTAAAGCGACCTCAGGTATTCGACCAGATCGCGCCTTTCTTGGCCGGTGAATCCAAGGTCAAAGACGTTGTCGTAATGCTCCACGACGTCTTCCAAGGTCGCAAAGCGACCGTCGTGAAAAAAGCCGCCCTTGGTATGCGTCCATAAACCCTTGAGCGGCGCCGTCCGGTAGCGCTCATCGGGCGAGCGCTTGGCCTGAAAGTCATCGATCCCGAGCTCCTCTGCGGTATGCATATTCCAGCCAGGCTCGGTGAACAGCGGCGGTACGTGGCACGTGGCACATTGGGCTTTGCGGTTAAACAGATCTTTGCCGCGCCGCGCCGCCCCCTCATCGAAGCTGCCTTTGGGGGGTTGCGGTGCCGGGATCGCGAGCTGATAGAAGTGCAGTGCAGCGAGTTTTGCGGTGATGAGGTCTGGCGTATGGCGTACGTCTCCGAACCCCGCCCGGGCCGCGATCGGAAACTTATCTGGGTCGTTCAAGCGCGGGTCAAAGAAGACCCCTTGTCCCCCCATCTCCAGGTTCGCGACGAAGGCGTTCCAGTGCGTCACCGAACCCCAGCCGGTCCAGGTATGAAGATTCACTCCTGCTAGACCAAAGGCCGGCGGGATCAGGGTGGCGGCGCTTCGGCCGTCCGGACGAAAGCCCTTGCCATCGAGAATGAGCTCGGCATCAAACTTGCCAGGCCCCCAAGCATTGAGGACAGTTTTGACGGTCTCCTCATCCACCTCAAGTAAGTCCGTAAAGGGCCGCAAGTTGGGCGCCAGCGCGATGATCGCGCCGACGTTCAAATCACGGCTCGCCCAACCATCGAGGCGTCGACCAATACCAGGGGCGAGCGCATTATCTACGGTCGAATGACAAAGCGCGCAGGTAATGCCCACTGATCGCAACTCGCCTTCCTTACCGAAAAAACCCTTAACCCCGAGCACGGCATCGAGCTTGAGTAAGGCAAGCGTCGTGGCTGGATCTTCTAAATCGACCTGCCCCCTCCTCAACGCCAAGCGCAGGCCGGGCGGAAGGGCCTCGAGATCGACCTTGAGGCCTAACTGCAGCGCCGCCGCAGGGCTGAGTCCCGGTCCCACCCCTCCAAAGCCTTCGCCTTTGATCGCCTCATGCAGTCGAAGCGCCGCACCCCAGAAGGCCTCATCGCCAAAGGTATCGAAACGAAAAGTCTCTCTGCCTTCCTTTATCATCTGCACGGCGTTTCCAAGGGTCCCTCGCACGAGCGTCTTGTCTCGCTCGAGAGACGGTACATCGGCCTGGCTTATGGCATAGCCGAAGCTTGACAGCCCAGCGATGGCCATCGCAATCGCCGTGAGTTTTTTAGCCGTTCGATTCATGGTATCGCTCCGATCCCGTTTCGTAGATCATCGGTTTGTGAGGATCGTGTCAATATAAAGCTGGTCGATCGAACGATCGCTCGGTGCTAACGTGCCTTTACGAGTCTCGCCCGAGTTAGCGCGCGATTGTGTGCCAGCCCGTGCATGATTGTTGTCGCGTCGCTTGTGACGCCACCTTCGTGCTATTCAAAACGTCGGTGCCTTCAAAGCTATTATCTCGATCCGTCATCGCGCTCCTCCGCCTTCTCCGTCATGCCAGAGCATGTTTCATGTCGCGGATCCACTTCACGCATGTGCGCGGCGGCCGTCGTCATGGATGATTCGGCTGAACACTTCGACAATGTTTCCCGCCAGACGCAAGAACTCCTAATTTGGAGTCGAACCTCTCGAAAGAATTCCCGAAGAAATTAGTCTCGGTGCGATTCCCGGTTCATTGCCTCATATTCCGTCCTCATAACGGGCTCTCGACATGCGAATGTCCCAGCGCTCTTGGGGGTGACGTTCGATTGCCAGATTCACCGGCTCAAAACATCACTTAAGGTAAGCGACACCAGCACGAGCAGCCAGCAGAAGGCCGCAAACGCGGCCACTTTAAGCAACGCGTTGCCCATGGCGTGCTCGCGCCCAACGCCAAGTTACGCTCCGCGATCATCCCCAGCGCGCCGGTCAACGCACCTAATGCTGCAGCGGTTCACGCTGACGCGCCCCATCCCTCGGCGCCGGTGCGGCTGAGCTTTGCCCAGTTGCTCAAGCGGGTATTCGATATCGATATTGAACAGTGCCCTCACTGCGGCGGCCCCTTGACGATCATCGCCGCCATCGTAGATCCCACCGTGATTGCCAAGATCCTCACCCACCTCGGCTTGTCCGCCCGGGCACCGCCCCGATCGCCCGCGCGGCCATTCGACCGATCCCAAATGGCCTTCTGATCCCAGGCCGCATCCCCCTCCCACCCGGTTCGACTCCCCGAGCCGACATCCTCCTTTGGCCTGCACTCGCCCGAGAAGCCAAAACGCCCCGGATCCGGGCGCCTCGGACCGATGAATCGCCAGACAAATCCCCGATCCTGGACCGACCGCTCGCGTACTTGACAACCCACCGGTCCATCCGTACTCTTCCTCCCAGCGAAAAAGGGCGTTTGAAGTTCCTATACCTCCTACCGCAGCGACGATGAAGTCCGCTCCGATCGTGAGCCCCCCAATCGCCGCGGGCCTGGTTGGCAACTTTTCAATTTCCCGTAAGACCTCTTGCGCGATGAGACTCGCGCATTCGCCATTCAACGTAGCGACCTTGCAATCGACGTAGAAAGAAGACTGTTCCCCCGTGCTCAGAGTGAAATCGGAGCCTACGATCAGGCACTTTTGCTCGATCAGCTGTCTGAGCCGTTCGCGATCCGTTTGCATCGGTCTATGCGGGAGCCCGGTCGTGTGCTGGGCGGGGTTCGTTTTGGGGCATGGAACCCGACCGAGCACTGATTTTATTATGATCTCAAAGGGTTAACCTGGATAGCCGATACGTAGCTTAAACAACATGGCGCCTCAATGCAACCCGGTGTTGGGTGTTGGGCCCCGGCCGATCGTCAAGTTCGTCTAGCCGCACCCCGGTGCAGCCCGGTAGTCTCGACCAGGCGCTTCCGGGATGCAAGCCACTACCGGCCGGCCTTGCAAGATACTGACGACACGGCGCAGCGCACCGCCCAGAGGGAATCAACGACTTATTATGGGCGTTTCACTGACGAATAGTGAGGCCGTGTGTGGCGGATCTGCACCCCCTGAGCCGGGGTCTACTGCTCAAGTGTGCTTAGCACCCCACTCGCGCATGGCCTTCACGATCGGACCCAGGCTCTTTCCCTTGTCGGTGAGAACGTACTCGAGCCGCGGCGGGCGCTCGTTGTAGAGCTGTCGGCGCACGAGGCCGTTGTCTTCGAGGGACTTCAGGCGTGCGGAGAGGGTGTTGGGCGCCATCCCTGGCAACGAGGTCAGGAAATCCTGAAACCGCCGAGGCCCCTGCAGCAACAGGTCGCGCGTCAGCAGGATCGTCCATCGCTCGCCGATCAGGTCCAACGTCCTCGCCACGGGGCAGTCGCTGATTTTGTAAGTCTTCGCCATTGGCACAGCTTAGCGAGTTGACTTCGGTCTGGCAAGTGACTACACTTTAGCAAATCACTCGTGTGTTGCAAGTGAGTCGCATACCAAGGGGTACCGCCATGACTCGCCTCCTTCGATTCCTGACAGTCGGCGCCTGTTGCGCCGTGATCCTGGCGCCGCTCGCGCTGCTCGGCGGCGCGCCGGCGCAAGGGGCCGCATCAACGGACGCGCAGCGCCCGGAGCTTGCGTACCTGGAGCAGGTGAACCGGTGGCGGCCGCCATCCGATCCGCAATTGCTGTTTCTGCTGATGGCCCAGTTCGCCAACGCGGGCCGCCATGCCGAAGGGGTCGACTATTTCAACGGCGTGCTCAAGCGCTTTGAAGCCGGGCTGGACGACACGCATAAGGCCCTGTACCTCACGGCGGTGGCGTCGCTGCGAGCGGGCCACGTGAACGACGTCTTTCTGCTCGGGCGGATCGGCCTGGGTGCGTGACACGCTGGAGCTGCTGGACGAGGCCAAGCGACTCACTGGGGGCGAGGGGTTTATCACCCGCTGGATGTCGGGCCTGGTCCGGGCACAGGTGCCAGGCTTTTTTGGTGAGCGCGATGCCGCGATGCAGGACCTCGTCTGGTGCGTCGCGCATGCCGACAAGGCCCCGCACTTGGGCTGGATGCGCGAGGTGTACTTCCACCTGGCAGCCCTGCACCGCCAAAGAGGGGACGACGTTGCCGCGCGGCGCTATCAGGCGCTGAGTGGCTTCGACACCGAGAACAAGCCGGCCACATTCACCACCCCGTTCGCGGAAGATGCCACCACGGGACACACGATGTCGCCACGCAGCATCCGCGAAGTCGTGCCCGGCACGGTGTATCTCCTGTCCGGCTTCGAATTCACGGAGTACTATTTCGTCGTCTCGGCAGACCGGCGCGAATTGATCGCGATCGATGCGGGCACCCGGTCCGACACGGCGCGCGCGGCCCACGAAGCGTTGCGCGCCCGCGTTCCATCACTTCCCCCGCTGACCACCGTGTTGGTCACCCACGCGCACTGGGACCATGTGGGGGGACAGCGCTACTTTCGAAGTCTCAACCCGTCCCCGCGATTCATTGGTCGTGCCAACTACAAGGACGAGCTTGCCCACGATGCGATGGCGAACCCGGCCACATTGCAGCGGTTCTTCGGCAAGCAATTTCATCTAGCCGATGTGCTGAGCTACCGACCGGATGTCGTGATCGATCGGCCCACCGAGCTGATCGTCGGTGGCACACGCTTCGAGCTGCTGCCCACCCGTGGCGGGGAGACCGACGATGCGCTTCTGATTCATGTGCCGGAGCAGGGCGTGCTCTTCGTCGGCGACATCCTGATGCCGTACTTGGGCGCGCCGTTTGTGGAGGAAGGAAGCGTCGACGGGTTGCTAGCCGCCATCGATCAGGTCCATGCACTCAAGCCGCGCCATCTGCTTCACGGCCATGAACCGCTCACACGCATCTTCTCGCCGACCGCCATGTTGTACGACCTGCAGGCTCAGCTCGTCTGGCTGCGTGGCGAGGTTGTGCGTGCGGTGAAAGACGGAAGAGAGCGGGGCGCCATCCACGCAGCCAATCTGGTGCCGCTGACACTCGAGCGAAGCGACTCGAACGTTCACCTCGCATACCTGGTGTTGCGAGAAAACATGATTAATCGCTTGTTCGACCAGAACAGCGGCTATTGGCAGAACGGTCTGCAGGGACTCGATGCCTTGACGGATGCCGAACGCGGCGAAGCGCTCGTGGACTATCTTGGCGTCTCGGAAACGCAGCTCGCTTCGGCTGCCGAGCGCATGGTCGCCGACGGCAAGCACGAGCTCGCGGCCGCGGTGCTGCGATGGGCGCAACCACGTTTTGCGAACAGTGCACGACTGGACGCGGCGCGTAAGCTCGCTTATCTCAGGCTGATGGAGAAGTACCAGGAGTTCAACCCGTTCAAGTTCATCCTGTACTCGGGGGAGATCGAGGAATTCACCCCCCAGATCAACGTGCCGCTGGTGGCAACCACGAGCATGCCGGCACCGTAGCCCGGGGCGCATGCCATGCTGGCGCCGCCGAATGCCGGCCATCGGCATCGCCCTTGGCGTCGAGGAGCGCGCGAGACGGCGTTCAGTCATTACGCAGGACCGCGGCCGCTGCGGGCGGCCCGGCGGGCGGGGTAGATACCGGCCAGGGGCACCGCCCCGATCGCGAGGGGCGACGCCTTGCGCCACGATCACCGGATCCACGTGGAGGTCCATGCTCCAGCCGAAACAGCGCTCATAGAGGACATACACGAGCGTCGCGGCGATCCCGATACCGACCGGGACCGAGAGGACGCCGGCGATGAGACCAGTAAGCGCCGTCTCGACCAGGAAGGGTCATTGTTCAGCCCGATCTGTCGGTGCCCGCGCTGCCCAGGGACCGGCACGGACAGCCCGTCCCCGGGATCGCGTTCGCTGCCAAACAGGAGGGTGCCTATGTCGCGAGGGTAATCCAAGCCCGGGTGGCAGACAAAAAACCTCCCGCGCCTGACGTATTCCCACAGGTGGCTTCGGGTGCAGGGTGCGGATCCGCATCAGCGTCTCCGTCTCGCCAGCCCAGGCAGCGCGCAGTAACTCCTTCGCGCGCTTTTGCTGCATTTCCAGATTCGGTCGGGCTGGCAGGGGTTTGACGAATACGGATCGGTCTTGTTCGGACGCCATGATGACACCTCCCGTAAAGGGTTGCTGTCCGCGAAAGACGGGCTGGAGGCTCGTCAGGCAACGTAGCACGTGGGAGCCGATGGCAGGTGGGAGCATCCCTTCCCGCGGATGGGGCGCGTCCTGCGCGCGCGAGGACAGGCATAGTCAGGCCGGCCGCGTCAAAGCAAGCCCATCGGCCGAAGCCCGCAAGGCATCCATTCCCGTTGTGGGGTGCCGACCCTATTGCGGGGTTCGGGGGGTCAAGATCTCATCGATCGCCGCCCGCGTAATCGGATGATACCGAGGACGTACGTCCGCATACACCCTTTCGGCTCGCCGTCGACTCTCCGGCGACTTGACCAATTCCTCGTACAGCGGTTTGACGTATTTGCGGCGACCGACGGTGCGCAGGAAGTGCTCGAGGGCGCCATACGCGGGCTCGAATTGATTGCGAGCGGCCATCAGCAGCCAGCGATGCAGGATTTCGCTGTTTGGTGATGACGTGAAGTGCCCGTGTCGATCCAGCTGCTCCATTCGCTCGACCCCAACATCCAGCGGCAGCGAGTTGAGAAAATGCAGCAACTGCTGAGCATTCCAATCGGCGAAATCCACCTGTGTCAGCTGAATGGATCCCTCGATCCACTTGGCCGCCAACTGCTCGACTGATGCAAGTGCCTGCGAGCTCACGGAGGGCGCCGAGACGGGCAACCCTGGGTCCAAAATCCACTCGCGGAAATGCAGAGACTTCACCAGATCCGGATCGTCGTGCAAGAGATTCTTCTTAACGTACTCGAGGACTTGGGCGGTCGTGACGCTCTGAAAAGCGAAATGCTGAAAATACCCTCGTAGAAACTGATCGAAGCGCTGACGGCCCACGTTATGTTCAAGGCTCTTAAGAAAGAGCGCTCCCTTTTCGTAAGGGACCCGCGTTGCGCCGTTGTCCGGATCACGCCCCTCCAGATCGATGTGCAGGATCTGATCTCGAGGGGCTAGCTTCGACATCTCCTCTTCGAGCTTCCTTCGCCGCATCACCTCTTCCATGTCAGCACGCTGCCGACCATAGACCTGTTCGATGATTCGATGCTCGATGTACGTCGTAAACCCCTCGTTCAACCAGAAGTCACTCCATGTAGCATTTGTCACCAAATTGCCCGACCATGCATGCGCCATCTCGTGCGCGATAAGTGAGACCAGGCTCTTGTCGCCTGTGATAAGTGTTGGGGTGACGAACGTAAGCTTGGGGATCTCCATTCCTCCAAACGGAAAACTCGGAGGTAATACCAGAAGGTCGAAGCGGTTCCAGCGATACTGACCATACAGCCCTTCCACGACTCGCAGCATCCGTTCGGTATCGCTGAACTCGCGAACGGCCTTCTGGAGAACGGACGGCTCGGCGTACACCCCGGTGCGTTCGCCCATGCTCGCAAAATCGATGTCGCCAACGGCGAGCGCAATCAAATACGGTGGTATCGGCTGCAGCATCTGGAACTCGTAGACGCCGGTGCGGACACCGGGCGGATCGTGATCGGCGCCCATCACCGCGACGAGTTGTTCAGGCGTTCTAATCCGAGCCGAGAAGGTCACGCGAACCGATGGACTGTCCTGCAGCGGCAGCCAGCTTCGCGCGTGGATTTCCTGCGACTGAGTGAACAGGAACGGGAAACGCCCCGACGCAGTCTGGGCGGGCTCCAGCCACTGAAGTGCGGTTGCCTGGACACTCGTTGTATAGGCGATCCTTACAAAGCGGTCGGCTGAACCCAGATGAATGGCGAGCGGCGCCCCCAACAGACTATCCGGCGGCGGAATCTCGTACGGCCGCGTCGTGAAGTCGCGTTTGTCTTCTGAACCTTCCACCGCGTGGATCGCCAGAGCGCGCGTGTCCAGCACGAGCGGATCGGCGGTCTTGTTCATTCTCTGGACCGAGAGCGTGACAACACCATTCAGCTCTCGGCAACCGAACGAGACCTCCAGATCGAGGTCTAGGTGCGTGATGCGGAATTTGTCCAGCTCAGCAAAGGAATGCACATCCTGACGCTGCACCTGCGCGGCAATCCGACCATGTGCCGGCGCATCTGAATCCGACTTCAACTGGGCGTCCTTGCAGTGTGCAAAACTGGTTGCGCCACCGCCGAAGGCGCCTTCGTTGCAAACCGAACGGTGAAGCCTTGCCCCGGCAGCATCGGCTTGTTGAACTCCCATTTCTTGCCTTTGCGCCCGTCCAGGATGGTTGGCTCAGCGAGGTCACCGAAAGAAAGGTCGACGAACACGCTCATCTGGTCAACCGGATAGTGCACGGTGAGGGTCGTCGAGAGCACGGGGAATTTCGCAAAGTACGGCACAATGGAACCGTCGGGAAGGTACTCTTCAGCTTCGCTACGAAACTCAAACGCCGGACTGCCTTGACGTGCCGGTATCATGACATGCTTACTGAACTTGACACTGCTCTCCGTTTCAACCGGTTTCAGCTCGGGGCGCCTTGGATCGGGAAACGTGAAGTTGCCTTTGCCGTCGACAAGATTGGTGCCAGTGACCTTGCGGATCGACGCCTTTCCAACAAGTGGGAAAAGGGACGCCTCCAAGTCGAACTGGCAGTTGTAGTCCCTTGAGGACGACGATCGGTTTTCCATCTTGTATAGAGACTCAGTCACCAGCCTTTTGTGTTGCGGGTGACCGTCCACATCGCTGATGGTGTAAGTGATGATCCACGTCGTTCGGACGAGGTCGGCTCTGAGATACTGTTCGATGTGCTCCCTCAGTTCGGGCTGCAGCAGCCGGCCGACAATGTGAGTTGAAATACTCTCTGTAAACTCCTTCAGAAGGTCTCGCTTAACGGCCTCATCAACACCGACCGCCAGCACCGCCGCGATGGCGAGAGCCTCGCCGAGTCCCTCAAGCAGCCTCTGGACGGGCAACGGAAGGAGAGCGTCGTGCCAGGGAACAGCTACGAGAACCAAACCTGCTACGAACAGGCTTCCAAACAGAAAACGGAATTTGGTCCGTTCGGTCATAGCGTCAAGGATAGGAAATTCAATGGGTCTTTGCAACAGGACCTGTTGCGTCAGACGGGCCGGCCGCTGGTTGGGTGGGGTGGGAAGAGCGGGTTCGGGCTGACCCCGGCCGGGTTTCGGGTGGGGGTAGGGGCTGTGGGGTGACGGACAGGCGAGGACCGGGTGCTCGGACGGGAGTCCGTCGGTGCGGGTCAAGTCACCGTTGCGAGGGCATGCAGAGGCGCGGCGATGCGGTCGGATCTCGTGCAGACGTAGGCGAATCCCACCCGATCTGATCCGGGCCCAGGGGCACTCGTGGTCCATTCCCGATCCATCCAGCTCAGGCCCGAGACCGTGAAACGCTCCCTGCCGACTGTGACGACCCCCTCGGTTGGCATCCGCGTCAGCGAATAGTAGTACCAGGCGTTGCCGGGTTCCGCGCTCTTGCGGCTCAGGCCGCGATCGCCGTGTGGCACGGGCGGCTTGCCCCGAGCGAGCCGGAGATCGATGGCCACCTCGCCCTCGGCGGCTCGTAGCCGCACCGGCAGCCCTGCGGGGGCGGTCGGTGTGGCCGACCAGTCATCCAGCCACAGACCCAAGGTGCCGGGATCGGCACCCGCAAGCCCCATGGCCCCGGCTCAGCCGCTCGTGGTCGTGGAAGGCACCGTCTGCGATGTCCGAGACGGTGAAGTGCGCCAGATAGAGGGTGTTGGCGCGCCACGGGGGGATCGGGGGATACCGGTTTCGGGCTTTGAGCGATCGGGTCCGGGGGGTGGTCGTGACGAGCGCGCCCAGCTCGGCGAGCATCTCATGCATGCGGTGGCGGTCGATCGATATCGAAATCTCCTCAGCATTAGATACCGAGCAGCGCTCATATTTTTTCCAATTTCCGGCATGCACTCATATGCCGCAACGCCTCCTGATGTTTTCCTGCTGCTTCGTAGAGGAGCGCTAGGTTGTAGTGAGCGTCCATGAAACTCGGATCCTTGGCTAGCGCTTTGCGGTAGCTGGCGATCGCTTCTTCGGCTCTTGACTGCTCGTCGAGCAGCACCCCGTAGTTGAAAAACAGCAACGCATCATCGGGGCAGGCCTTTATCCCTTCCCGGTATACCTCTTCGGCGTCGCTCCCTTGGCCACTTCCATGCAGCAGCAACGCCAGGTTGATGTAGATGCCTGATTGGCAGATCTTCGCGGCGAGCGCCTTGCGATAGTGCGCGATGGCATTGGCACCGTCGGTCTCTTCCAGCCGGCAGCCTTCCTCGAACCATTCTTCGGCAGACTTCGCTACTTCGCCGTTCGTTCGGTCGAGGACGACGACGTGGCCTTGGGGCGCGAGGACTTCGAACGCGAGCAGGTATTGGCCGTCGGCGGTGCGCCACTTGTCCTCGGCTTCCATCACCGCGACCGAATTGCCGACGGCTGCGATCCGAAGGCCCGTGGCGGGGAGGTCCTGAGGGAGCTGCTGCCTGAGCTTTTTGAGGGAAACCGAGATGCGCCGGGTGGGTAGGCGCGCATCGGCGAGGCCTTTGGCGGCGCGGAGAACGACCAAGTCCTGGAAGGTGTATCTCAGTTCGCGGCGCGGGCCGCGCTCCGGCATGACGAAGCCGGCGTCGCAGAGGCGCGCGACGATGGACGGGGACAGGCCCAGGATTTCGCGGACCTGTTTAGAGCTGTAGTAGGTCATCGGCGCCGGATTATATATGGGTGAAGTTCTTTAGAACATCGGAGCAGGTGTCCTTCCCTATTGTCAATGCCCTTTCCTAAGGCTGCACTGGTACCTCGCGTACCCGGAGGACAACGTGCTCTCTAATGGTCGTCATCCCAGCGAAAGTCGTCATCCCAGCGAAAGCTGGGATCCAGGCGCGTGACGGGGCTGTGGATGCCAGCTTTCGCTGGCATGACGGCGGTTTCGGGAACGCGGACCCGGAAACCTATAGCCGGTCCCTGCGCATACCTCATGGGACACCTGGTCTCTGCTACGCTTGTCAATCATAACCACTTGACGTCTAAGCAGTATCTGCTCGTTATAAAGGAGCTGCGCCCTATATATAAAAACCGGTGCGCGGGCGCCCGGTGGATCAAGGTTCCACCTGCTCCATGCTAGGCGTCCTTCGATGTGCGGCCAGCCTTGGCGCGGGCGGCGGGCCCGGCGGTGGTGGCGCGCTTCGCGGGCTTGCGCTCGGCGGCCTTCGCAGGCGTTGCGGGTGGCGCCGCGCGTGCGGGTGTGGGTTTCTTCGGCGCTTTGTTGAGGCTTTCGCGCAACGCGGCCATGAGATCGATGATCTGCGCGCCGCCTTTCTCCGGCTCGGGCGAGACGGAGATCTCCTCGCCTTCCACTTTCTTCTCCACCGCGGCCTCGATGCGCTTCTTCACCTCGTCCTCGTACTGGCTCGGGTCGAAGTCCTCGACGGCGATCTGCTCGATCAGCTGCTCGGCGAGCTTGAGCTCCGGCTCCTTCGCCTCCGCGGTCGGGATCTCGATCTCTGACATCGGCCGCACTTCGTCGGCATAGAGAAGCTGCTGCATCACCAGCCCCCCGTCCACCGGGCGAAGCTGGACGATATACTGCTTGCCGCGTGCGGCCCAGCGCGCGAGCGCGCAGCGGCCGGTTTTCTTCATCGCTTGGGAGAGCAGCGCGTAGGGCTTCGGGCCGCCCTTGTCGGGCGCAAGGTAGTAGGCCTTGTCGTAGTAGATCGGGTCGATCTTCTCCTCCGGCACGAACTGCGTGATCTCGACCGTGCCGGTGCCCTTCTCCTCCAGCTCCTTCAGCTCCTCGGGAGAGAAGGTGACGTACTGGTCCTTGGCGAACTCGTAGCCCTTCACCATGTCGGCGCGCTCGACCGGCACGTTTTCCTTGATGCAGAAGTATTGCTGCTTGAGGCGCGAGCCGCATCCCTTGTGGATGAGGTTGAACGAGATGCCGGCGCGCGGCTGGGTGGCGGAGTAGAGCTTCACGGGGATCGACACCAGTCCGAAGGTGACGGTAAGAGATGCGATGGAGCGGGCTGCCCAGCCATTCGCCGTAGGGCAGGCCGCGGCGCACGATGCGATGCGTGCGCACGAGCGTCGCGGTGTCGCCGGGCAGCCCGTCGCGCGGATTCATGCGGCGAATGTGCGATCCGAGCGGGCAGACCGC
>JBQTJM010000074.1:0-6077 GCA_052387115.1 Gammaproteobacteria bacterium
CAATCCGATATAACGAAAACACGTGGAGCCTCAAGAATGGGTGCCGAGATCACCGACACGACCGGGAGTATCGTTACTGTGGAGGTCACCGGCCGGCTCACGGAATCGGAGCTCGCTGCCGTGCAGAGCCATATGGCCGAGATCATCCGCGAACAAGGCAAGGTGCGGATCCTCGTTTTGACTATAGCCTTCGAGGGTTGGCAGAGCGGCGAGTGGAACGACTTCACTTTCCAGAATAAGAACGATCGGTACATCGAAAGAATGGCCATCATCGGCGATGAGCAGTGGAAGGATGGCGCGCTGATGTTCACGGCGAAGGGCTTGCGGCCGTTCCCGATCGAGTACTTCGCGCCGGGCGAGCTCGCAAAGGCGCGCGCATGGCTGGCGAGCCCGTGAATCGGCGCTTGCAGGCAATAACACTCGTCCATGTGCCGGCATCACGGACGAAGGACCGAGGCCGGCGACTGTGAAAGAACCAACGCAAAAATCCGGGAGGAGCCAATGAAGAGAAAGATCGACAGGCACATTTTCGCAAGTGTGACCCTCAGCATCCTCGCGTTCGCTCCATCCGCCGGCTGGGCGCTGGAGGACCTCGTAAAATCCGTGCAGGAAGGCTGCAAGAACGAACTCGAGAGCTATTGCAAGCAGGTGACCCCCGGCGGGGGCCGTGTGCTCGCCTGCCTGTACGCCTACCAGGACAAGCTTTCCGGGCGCTGTGAACACGCGCTCTACGACAGCAATATGCCAGCCAACACCATCACCGTGGCCGCACGTCCCTGTTTTCCTCCCATCTTGTTTGCCAGTTTTTGATGGGCCGGATACATGGTTACCGCCAGAATCAGAGCCCACACCATCAGGGAGAGGAAGGGGGAAAAAATCCCGTAGCACAGTATGACCATGACGAGAATTAATCCGGCCCGAATGAAAATATCCATCAGCCGGTCGGACAAGCGGTTTTCTAGGTCGGCATCAGGCTGGGACGGCACATTCATGTATTGACTCCTTTATCCCTTTATCTAATATCGTAAGTGGTGTCTGGCGGAGTGGAGCGCGTGCAACGCGCTCGTGCGGCGGCAGGTGCCCGCAGTCCTGCACTTCCTCGGCTGAGCGCGTCGCTCGCGCACGCGCCGGCGCATCCGACACTCTCTCCCCCTTGCGTTCTGAGATTCTGACCGCCCCTCCTCCGAAGGGCAACGCGACGCGCGCGTGCGCGGCGAATAGCAAGCCCAGGACGGCGAGACTACAATCACCCTTGGTCCCGCAGCTCGCCGCGGAACCTGACCCCGAATGAATTCGCGCAGCAACCGGGAACAGGCAGCATGAACCAGCATCCGACAGACACGAAGGCAAGCCAGTCCGGCACCGCTGCCCTTCGCTTCGACGTGGTCGCCGGTCTCACAGCCGCGGCGGTCGTTCTGCCCAAGGCAATGGCCTACGCGACCGTAGCCGGGCTGCCCGTCGCCGTGGGTCTTTATACCGCCTTCGTCCCGATGGTGGTCTACGCGCTGCTCGGCTCGTCGCGCGTGCTCAGCGTCAGCTCCACCACCACGCTGGCGATCCTGACCGGCACGCAGCTCGGCCTGGCCGTGCCGGACGGCGATCCGGCGAAGCTCGTCACGGCGACGGCCACGCTGACCGCGCTGGTCGGAGCGATCCTGCTCCTGGCGAGGCTGATGCGTCTGGGATTCGTCGCCAACTTCATTTCCGCGCCGGTGCTGACAGGCTTCAAAGCGGGGATCGGCCTCGTGATCGTGCTGGACCAGGTGCCGAAGCTCCTGGGCATCCACATCACCAAGCAGGGGTTCCTCTTCGACCTCCTCAGCGTCGTGCAGCACATTCCCGAGACCTCGCTGATGACGCTCGCGGTGGCCGCGGCTACGTTGCTCGTGCTGATCGGAATGGAGCGCCTGTGGCCGCATTCTCCGGCGCCGCTGGTCGCAGTCGGCGGCGGAATCGCCGCGGCGTGGTTCTTCGGCCTGCAGGCACTGGGGGTCTCGACGGTCGGCCTGATTCCGCAAGGATTCCCGTCACTCACGATGCCAGATCCCGCGCTGATCGAGCAGTTGGTACCGGGCGCGCTGGGGATCGCGCTGATGAGCTTGACCGAAACGATTGCTGCGGGTCGCGCCTTTGCCCGCCCTGGAGATCCTCGCATCGATGCGAATCGCGAGCTGATCGCCACCGGGGCCGCCAATCTCGGCGGCGCGCTGTTCGGCGCGATGCCGGCCGGTGGCGGCACCTCACAGACTGCAATCGTGCGCGCGACGGGCGGGCGCTCGCAGGCGGCGTCGCTCATCACCGCCAGTGTCGCGGCCGCAACCATGCTGCTGCTCGCGCCGTTGCTGGGCTTGCTGCCTCACGCTACGCTCGCAGCGATCGTCATCGTCTACTCGGTTGGGCTGATCCAGCCAGGGGAATTCCTTGCCATTCGCAAGGTGCGCACGATGGAGTTTCGCTGGGCGATCGTAGCCGCGCTCGGTGTGCTGATGTTCGGCACGCTGAAGGGCATCATCGTGGCAATCATCCTGTCGCTGATCGGCCTGTCCAGCCAGACCGCCCACCCGCGCGTGTCTGTCATCGGCCGCAAGCGCGGGGCCGACGTGTTGCGACCGCTGTCGCCCGAACACCCCGACGACGAGACCTTTGATGGCCTGTTGATCGTGCGGCCGGAGGGACGCCTCTTCTTCGTCAACGCGCAGTATGTGGGGGAGCAGATCGACGCGCTGGTCACGCAGTACAAGCCAAGCGTGCTGGCGCTGGACATGAGCCGGGTACCCGATATCGAATACTCGGCATTGCAGGCGCTGATGGAGGGCGAGAAACGCGCGATCGAACGCGGTGTCGTTGTATGGCTGGTGGGGCTGAATCCCGGCGCGCTGGAGGTCGTGCGAAATGCCGGGCTGGACGAACGACTCGGCCGCGAGCGCATGCTGTTCAACGCCCGCGCGGCGATCGAACGCTATCAGGCGCTGCCGGCAGCCGCGCGCGGCATGGTGCGACCTGCCGTGTCTTGAGTGCGCGGGCGTCGGCGCGCGAGCCGCCAGTCAATTGCAAGCCCGCCTTGAACCTCCTATCCTCTTCTTTGGGGTGGCAAGCAACGACCAACGGAGTGGGTGACAAGCCTTGTGGCGTGTTGCGGCGCAGTGAGCAATCGGCGGACCCAGGTAACAACGGTTGATGGCGGCACCGACGGAGGTCCTACATGAAGAAAAGCACTCTGAGCAAGGACACCAAGAAGTCCGATGCGCCATCGCGCGCCGGGCACGGTGAGCCCAAGCTCAAACGCAAGGATTACGAGAAGGAGTTAGAGCGGCTCCAGGCCGAGCTGTGCGCGTTGCAGGACTGGGTGAGGCATACAGGCCAGCGCATCGTCATCGTCTTCGAAGGCCGCGATGCGGCCGGCAAGGGTGGCACCATCAAGGCGATCACCGAGCGTGTCAGCCCGCGCATCTTTCGCGTCGTCGCACTGCCCGCGCCCTCGGACCGGGAGAAGAGCCAGATGTACGTCCAGCGCTATCTCAAGCATTTCCCCGCGGCCGGGGAGATCGTGCTCTTCGATCGGAGCTGGTACAACCGGGCCGGCATCGAGCTCGTGCTCGGCTTCTGCACCGCGGAGCAACACGCGAAGTTCCTCACCGTCTGCCCGGAGTTCGAGCGGCAGGTAGTCGATAACGGTATCCGGCTCATCAAGTACTGGCTCGAGGTGGGCGACGAGGAGCAGAAACGCCGTTTCGAAGCGCGCATCGAGGACCCCGTGCGGCAGTGGAAGCTCTCGCCGACCGATCTGGAATCGCGCCGGCGCTGGTACGAGTACTCGCGCGCCCGCGATCGGATGCTCGACGCCACCGACACCGACTATGCACCCTGGTACATCGTGCACTCCGATAACAAGCGCCGCGCGCGGCTCACCTGCATCGCGCACCTCCTGAGCCAGTTTCCCTACGAGCCCTTGCCACGCCCCGGGGTGCGGATGCCGCAGCGATCCAAGAAGGGTGCCTACGACGACGTGGGGGCGATGGAACGGCGCCGCTGGATCCCGGAGAAGTACTGATTTCGTCGATCGGGGGGAAAGGTGTTACGGCTGTTCCAGTCGATCTTCGGTGGCGCCGCCGATGTGGACGGGCGCTACCCTGAGCGCGTGGTCGATGCCGCCATCGAGCGCGCCCTCGATGGCACTGATCCCAGGTTGCGTATCCTACCGGGTTACCGGAAGAGGCTTCGTCCCCTCGTGATCCACGCCATCGATCACGTGGTCCGCCTGGTGGAGGGCTTGCCATCTCCGATCGAGCTGAGCCGGAAGGGGTATGGCGCCGATCCGCGCCTTTCGGCCTGTTTTGCCTCGGCCGACCACCTGACGGAGGTGGTGAACGCTGATCGAGCCCTGTCCGATTTCCTCGCAAGCACCGAGGCAGGCGTCGCAGAACGCATCATCGCGCTGCTCGTCACCGTGAAACAGGAACGCAAGGTCCTGAGCGTTGCGCTCGAAGGCGAGATCCTGAAGCGGGACGTCCTTCAGATCACGGTCAGCTTCGCCAACCACCGCGTGGTCGATCCCGCGACCACATACGAGGAAACTCGCCGCTTGCTCAAGCGGCGCGCCTTCGACCACCTGCTCGGCATAGCCCTGGGACGCATCGCCCCTGCGCGCCGAGAGCGGGCCGGGCTCGAACAACAACGCGCGCTGCTGCGCCGCAAGCTCATGACGCTCAGGTCCGGGCGCTGGGGCTTCAACGAAGCACGGGGCAAGACCGTCATCGATGTCGCCGAGATCGAGGCCCAGCTTGCTGGGATCGAGGAACAGCTCCAAGGACTCGGGGCCGAGGCCGGGGTGCTCCAATTCCATCTGGACATACTGAGCGAGGTCCTGTCCCGGGCGGAGCAGCAACTGTGGGCGACGCCCATTACCTTGATCCTGGACCGCATGAACATCAAGCGAGACCAGGCTCGGGGCAACGCCCTGGAGATTGGGCTTGAAGAACTGCACAGCGCGAGCGGCCGCACTGCCATCCTATTGCCCGTGGTGGTTCCTCGCAGCGAGCTGCTGCCGCGCACCGACCTGCTTGTCGAGGCGCAGCGCTACCTTGCCTGAGCTCTGAGAGAGGGCGAAAACAACCCTATCGAAGGGACCCGCAGCGGCTGGAGCCGGCAACTATTGGAGCATTTCGGTGGATAACAAGCCATTTGAACCTGGCAGGCTAATGGGTGCCTGTTAAATTGCATATCGGACGTCAAAATCTCCCCGGCGACGAAAGGAGGAAAACATGAGTGAATCATCAGAGGATGTGGGTCTAATCACGGTACTTCTGCAAAGGCTGGAGACGCAGAGGCTCCCGAGAGCGCTTGCGCTAAAGGACAAGGTCGATCGAGGCGAGTTGCTGGACGATTTTGATCTCGGCTTCCTGGAAGAAGTGTTCGCTGACACCAGCAGCATCAGGCCGTTCCTGGCCCAACACCCCGAATACCAGGACTTAGCCGCGCGCATGATGCACCTTTACAAGGAGATCACAGAGAAGGCGCTGCAGAACGAAAAGGCGGCGCATTAGCCCCCCCGACCACACCGGTGACCGCAAGTCAAAATCCGGTCGGCGGGAAGCCATAACAACGTTCAATTTGTCCATCGCGATCGTAGGTGGCGGGATTCATCAGGCCCTGGGCCGTTTGGGTCGGCTCGTTTCAGATGGCGCAGACTTTGGGTCCGGAACCAGGAAAACCTGATGCTGTTCGCGTACTACAGCTTCATCACCCTCAGTACTGGGGTTCACCGCGCGGCTTCCGCGCTCAGAATTCCGAAGCCCGACTTGGTGCGCGTCTGGCGCGAGACGGGCATGTCGCGTCGAGGCATTCCAGGAGACCCACCGCCAGCACGACCAGCCCGGCGGCGGGGAGCCAGGAATACCCCGCCGCGTACATGAGCGTCGCGTCCGGATTGGACAAAGAAGCGAGTCCCAGCACGGCACCGATGGAAAGCATGGTTGCCCCACGCACCAATAAGCGCCTCCAATCCGTCCCGCAGCGTTCGAAACGGGCGAGTTTGGCTTGAAGATTCATTGGATTTCCTGAAATTCTCTGACTAGGGC
>JBQTJM010000075.1:0-9578 GCA_052387115.1 Gammaproteobacteria bacterium
ATGCCAGCCCCTCCGGCCGGCAGTACCACGAACACATCGAGGTCGTAAGTCAGAAACGGCTCCATGTAAAAGATGGCGCCCAGGCCGCCACCGATGGCGTAACGAGCAAACACCTCGTCGCGTTCCAAATCGTTCAGCACCTCGAGGGTACGCTCCATGGCGTCTAGGCGATCAGACCTTCACCTCAAAAGTGATGGAGGTGTCGCGGCCGAGTGAATCCAATCTTACCACCACGGAACCCACAAACGGGCGTGACTATGGGCGGTCGGTCGCCGGGCGGACCCATCGATGCGGCGGATCACCCTGTGTCACCGGATTGATTCGCTGGGCGCGGCAAGGGCTATGGTGGTAGGAGCAGCATCAGTCCGTGGGGGACAAACGCCTGGAAATCGGTTTGATTACTGGTCGCCAGACCTGCTCCTGACACCAAAGCGCAGGCGGCGATCATGGCATCGACGCGCAAACGGCGCGAGCGTCCGGTGGCATTGAAGAGTCGCGCGGCTTCGGTAGCTTCCCGCTCCCCGTAAGTGATCACTCCACCCCGCAACAGGGCACGGATCAATTCAATTTCGCGTACCGACACCGGACCGCAGAGGAATTCATACCAGACCACGCTAGGCGCAGCCAGCACCTCACCGTTCCTATGCCAGGCGATCAATGCAGCGGCTTCCGGTGATCCGGCGACCAACGCATTGATCAAATAATTGGTGTCCAGCGCAATCACGCTCCGCCACGCCAGTGCGCGCGATCTTCATGCAATTGTTCCAAGTAACCGGAAACCTGTGCCGCATCCAGACCCCCCTGCGCGTGAAACGCCAATAGCTCGGCAACCGGATCGGAGGCTATTCGTTCCGCCTCTTCCGCCCGCGCCACTGCGCGCCGTACCACTTCCGCCTGTGATACCTTCCACCGAGCTGCCAAAGTCTGCAACCGTTGACGGGTCTCTTTATCAAACGTGAGGGTGGTTCGCTCAGTCATGTTCGCCATACCTTCATGCTATACCATCGCTTTTGGCGACGTCAACGCCAGGGTAAACGCCACCTGCGCTGGTGTAGTGTTTCAATACACATGCGTAGCTCCGTTCGGCCTGAGCGCAGGGCCGCAGGCCCGGAGTCGAAGGGTGGAGTCGAGGTGTGGGACCGATGAGGCTTCGGAGGCCTGGAGCCGGGCTCGACTCCGCGGCTCGCGGAAAAGCGGCCCGACGGCGCGGACGAAAGGCGGTCACGGGCCGGGCTCGGCGCCCCATGACGATCGCCCGGCGTGCTAAGATGACCATCGTCATAGCGATGGTTGCGGCATCCAGGACGTCGTCATGCAGACTGTCAAAGTCTCCGAGTTCAAAGCCAAGTGCCTGGCCAGCGCAATGCTGCACGCCCGACACCGCATCACGCTGACGCCCGACGAGATCGTGCGTAGCTACCCCTCTCTCGACCGTGCAGCGGTTCAAGCTTCCCTTGCCTACGCCGCCGAGCTGGATCGAGAACGAGTTGTTCCATTGTCGTCATAAGGCGTCGGCGTGAAGTTCAAGATCGACGATCCGGGGAAAGTGGGCTCGGCATGATCAGGAGAGCGAACGCCACGATGGAGGACCTCTATGCTGCCCCGGGCAAGGGCAAGGCGGAAATCGTCAATGGAGAATTGATCCTCATGGCGCCCACGGGCGGTGTGCCGGCGCGAGCGGGCGGTGAGATCTATGTCAGCCTGCGTGAGTACGAGCGGCAGAAGGGCACGGGCTACGCGTTCCCGGATAATGTCGGGTTCGTGGTCGATCTGCCGAACCGCAGCTCGTTCAGTCCCGATGCCGCCTTCTACATCGGTGCGCTCAGGGGCGGATCGTTCCTGCAAGGCGCTCCGGTCTTCGCCGCGGAAGTACGAAGCGAGAACGACTACGGGCCGCCGGCGGAGCGTGCCATGGCGGACAAGCGCAGAGACTATTTCGCCGCGGGTACGCTCGTCGTGTGGGACGTCGATGTACTGCGGGATCAGGTCGTGCGGGTCTATCACGCCGGCGATCCGGGACATCCGACGATGTACCGCAGGGGCGAGGTCGCCGAGGCCGAACCCGCCGTGCCCGGTTGGTCCATGCCGGTGGACCGTCTGTTCTCCTAGCGCAGGTTAAACACACCCAAGAAAATGATGATGAAGTACAATGGATTAGGGATACAAGAAGTGCGTATGACACTACAAGTATGTTTTTTGGGTTAGACGACGAGTTTCTTGATCCCTCCTCGCCAGACTACCTTGGACAACGCCATGCCGGAGCCGAGTACCCCCTTCACCGACGTCGCCTCCCTGCGCGAACGCCTCACGGCGCTCAGGGGGTTTCTTTGACTATCCGGCCAAGCGCCGGCGGCTGACGGAGATCGTGCAGGCGCTGGAGGACCCCTCGGCGTGGGGTGACCGGGAAGCGGCGCAGGCGCTCGGCAAGGAGCGGGTCGCGCTGGAGCGTGTCGTGGCTAGTCTGGACGCCCTGGAGCGCGGCATCACGGAGAGCTCGGAGCTACTGGAGATCGCCGTGGCCGAGGGCGATGAGCCCATGGCCGACGGGGTGCGGGCCGATCTCGTCGCGATCGAGCGGCGCCTCGCCGATCTGGAGTTCGCGCGCATGTTTTCCGGCGAGATGGATCCGAAGAACGCCTTTTTGGACGTCCAGGCGGGCTCGGGCGGGACCGAGGCGCAGGACTGGGCAGAGATGCTGCTCCGCATGTACCTCAAATGGGGAGACCGGCGCGGCTTCAAGACCGAGCTCATCGAGGCCTCCGCGGGCGAGGTCGCGGGCATCAAGAGCGCGACCGTGTATTTCCAGGGGGATTACGCCTACGGTTGGCTCAGGACCGAGACCGGCGTGCACCGCCTGGTGCGCAAATCCCCGTTCGATTCCGGGAATCGGCGCCACACGTCTTTCGCCTCGGTGTTCGTCTCGCCGGAGATCGACGACGACGTGGACATCGTGATCAACCCCGCCGATCTGCGCGTCGACACCTACCGCGCCGGTGGAGCCGGCGGCCAGCACGTCAACAAGACCGATTCGGCCATCCGCATCACCCACCTCCCGAGCGGGGTCGTGGTGCAGTGTCAGAACGAGCGCTCTCAGCACAAGAACCGCTCGCGCGCCATGAAACAGCTACAGGCCAAGCTCTACGAGATCGAGATGCACAAGCGCGATACCGTAAAGCAGGCCATCGAGGACACCAAGGCCGACATCGGATGGGGGAACCAGATCCGCTCCTATGTCCTCGATCAGTCGCGTGTGAAGGACCTGCGCACGGGTGTCGAGAGCGGCAACCCGACTGCGATCCTGGACGGCGATCTGGACCGCTTCATCGAGGCGACCCTCAAGACCGGTGCCTGAGATGCAAGACCGGTAGCTGAGATGAAGGTCGAGAATATACTGGCCACGATCAGGAATCTCCGCCCTAGATCCCCTCTCCCTCCGGGAGTAGGCTAGGGTGAGGGGATCAGATTCGTGACCGAGCGCGGTATAGATTCCAACGATCAGCCGGCGCAGCGCCGCCACAAGCTGGCCGCGCTGCGCCGGACCGGTAACGCCTATCCCAACGATTTCGGGCGCGACGCGTTGTGCGGCGAGCTCCACGCCCGCGATTCCGCGCGGGAGGCGCATCCGGTAACGGTGCGCATCGCGGGCCGGCTCATGACCCGCCGCGTGATGGGCAAGGCGGCGTTCGCCCACCTCCAGGACATGAGCGGCCGCATCCAGATCTATCTCCGTCGCGAGGACCTGCCCGAGGGCGGTTACGAGTCTTTCAAGCAGTGGGACCTCGGCGACATCGTGGGCGCCGAGGGGACGCTCTTCACGACCAAGACCGGCGAGCTGTCGGTCCATGTACGAGCGGCGCGGTTGCTGGTGAAATCCCTGCACCCCTTGCCCGAGAAGTTCCACGGCCTGGCCGATCAGGAGACCCGCTACCGCAAGCGCTACCTCGACCTCGTCATGAACGGGGCGACCCGGCGGGTCTTCGAGCGGCGCGCGGCGATCGTGGATTTCATCCGCGCGTTTTTGAAGACGCGCGGGTTCCTGGAGGTCGAGACCCCCATGATGCAACCGATCGCCGGGGGCGCCGCCGCGCGGCCGTTCGTGACCCATCACAACACCCTCGACATGACGCTGTATCTGCGCATCGCCCCCGAGTTGTACCTGAAAAGGCTGCTCGTGGGCGGCCTGGAGAAGGTCTTCGAGATCAACCGCAATTTCCGTAACGAGGGACTCTCGATACGCCACAACCCCGAATTCACGATGCTCGAGTTCTATGAGGCCTATGCGACTTACGAGGACCTCATGGGTCTGACCGAAACGCTGATCCGCGGCCTCGCCGTGGCGGTGCTCGGTGACACCCGGTTGCCCTACCAGGGTGTCGAATACGACCTCTCCAAACCGTTTTCGCGCATGACGGTCAAGGAGGCGATCCTGCGTTTCAATCCCGATATCGATCCGGCGACCTTGGGGTCCCTCGATCTCGCGCGGCGCTGTGCCCGCGAGCGCGGCCTCTCCATCGAGGAGGGCTGGGGGCTCGGCAAGGTTCAATTGGAGCTGTTCGAGAAGACCGCCGAGGAGCGTCTCGGCGAGCCTTGTTTCATCACCGCCTATCCGACCGAGGTCTCACCGCTGGCGCGCCGGAACGAGCGCGACCCGTTCGTCACCGACCGCTTCGAGCTCTTCGTCGCCGGCCAGGAGATCGCGAACGGTTTCTCGGAGTTGAACGATCCCGAGGACCAGGCCGAGCGCTTCCGGCGCCAGGCGGCGGAAAAAGACGCCGGCCACGACGAGGCGATGTCCTACGATGCCGATTACCTCGAGGCTCTGGAACACGGCATGCCGCCCGCCGCCGGCGAGGGGATAGGCATCGATCGGCTGGTGATGCTGTTCACCGACTCGCGTTCGATCCGCGACGTGCTGCTCTTCCCGCTCCTGAGGCCCATAAGATAAGAAATCCGTCCCCCTTATCGGTCCCCTCGAAGGAGTGGTTGGCGAGACTCTGGGAGTATTGGCTTTAGCCATCCACAGCACCGCCACTGGCCAGCGGCCTACGACGAATAGTCATAATGAACAGCCATAATTATGGTGGCGAAGGAGGCTACCCATCGGTAAGTCTTACCAAGCTTTTTTACCTTTTTACAGAAAGGCCTGGCTCGCGCCTGTCGCGATCCGGTAAGCCTCTGTCGATGGGCAGGTTTATATCTGGCATACGGCTTGTATTGCAGTGCACAATGGCTGCTCGGGGGACTGCCGGACGCCTTGGGCTGTAGCGTTAGCAAGAGTAGCTAAGGGACGATCCGTTGCCGGCCAGGAACACCACAAACTGGTGGCGGCGCATGGGCTTCTAATAAGCGCCTTGTGCCGTTGTCACCAACGGCTTTACCTAATCTCAAGACTGTTGAGCGGAACTCGATCCGAGGACCGCTCAGCTTCAGCGAGGAGGAGACGATGACATGAACCAAAGCGAAACTCAGAGTAGACCTCAGGGCGATAGGGCCCAACCCGCGGTGAATATAGCGTCGATCTTTATGCACGGCGCCGCCCGTATGCTCGATATCCAAATGGCCGCCGGCCGGAACTTTATGCAATACCAGGCGAGAGGCGCGCGAGCCTTTGGTGCACCGGATTTCTCGGAGATCTTCAAAGGGATCGATGCCCGGTTCTACGAGGCCATGACCGATCAGGCCTTGAACTATATGCGCCAGGCCAATGAGGCAATCTCGGAGATGCCGGCGAATATCGGCGAGCTCATTCAGCAGCAGACGGAAGAGCTGTCCGAGCAGATGCGGCAAGGAATGGAGGAGGCCGGCTCGCTCATGCAGCAGGGGGCGCAAGAAGGGACGCAGATGATCAAGGAGGCTACGCGCGAGGCTGGTGAGGCTGTGCAAGAGGGCGAGGAGGCTCAGCAGGGACAGCGGGCGGCAGCTCAGCGGCAGGGAGGCCAGATCGGCAAAGACGGCGGCGAGCGGGAACAGGGCGCGCGGGCGCGCCGTGCCGGCTAGATCAGCCTGGCCATCCAACCAGAGCCGCTGATCTCCTTCTGTAGTATCTTATGACCCCGCCCCGGCGGGGTTTTTTTTTGTCTTACGTCGGATCGCCCGAGGCGACGCCGAGCGTGAAGGCTTGTCGCCGAACCTCGGCGCCGCGAACAGCTCGCGCCCGGGAAGAAGGGCGAGCGAGAGGCTGACACCGACAGCGCGCCAGGTGTAGTCGAAAAACCGGCGTCGATCGATGGAAGATGGCCGCGTCTTCGAGTGATTCATCTCAGATCCCCTGTCCGACAGGCGAGGATCACAGACGCGCGTGACCCCTCGATGACGATTCGGTGTCAGCCGCGCTTCAGGCGCGAAGCGGATGCAAATGCTTGCGTCATGGCCACCAGCGCTTCGAGCTTGCCCCGCGCCCGGCCCTGGGCCAGCCCCTCGCGGGCGCGTGCCAGGCCCTCGGCGAGGTCGTGGGCGACACCCGCGACATACAGGGCGGCGCCGGCATTGAGCAGCACCACGTCGCGGGCGGGCCCCGGGACATCGTCGAGGACCGTCCGCATCATGGCCAGGCTCTCCGCCGGGGTGTGACATGTGAGGGCGCCGGGCGCGGCGCGCGTCAGCCCGAGGTCTTCGGGCGCCAGCCGATAGCTCCGGATCTCGCCGTCACGGAGCTCGGCGATCCGGGTCGGAGCACCGATGCTGATCTCGTCCAGCCCATCTTCCCCGTGTACCACCAGGGCGTGCTCGCTCTGGAGGTTACGCAGGACCGTGGCGATGCGCGGCACCCATTCCGGGCCGTACACGCCGAGGAGCTGGCGCGCGGCGCGGGCCGGATTGGCCAGGGGGCCGAGCAGGTTGAACACGGTGCGCACGCCGAGCTCGCGCCGTACCGCGCCGACGTGCTGCATGGCCAAGTGGTGGCGGGGCGCGAACAGGAAGCCGATGCCGAGCTGGTCGATGCACCCCCCGGCCTGCTCGGGGCTGAGATCGAGGTTTACGCCCGCCGCCTCCAGGACATCGGCGCTCCCCGAGCGGCTGGAGACCGAACGATTGCCGTGCTTGGCGACTCTTCCCCCCGCGGCCGCCACCACGAAGGCCGCGGTCGTCGAGATGTTGAAGGTAGCGGCGCCGTCACCGCCCGTGCCGCAGGTGTCCACGAGGTGTTGCGAGCGGGCCTCCACCGGAATCGATAAACCCCGCATGACCTCCGCGGCCGCAGTGATCTCGGTGGCGGTCTCGCCCTTGGCGCTCAAGCCCATGAGTAATCCGGCGATCTGCCCCGCTGCGACCTGACCGCCCATGATCGCCTCCATGGCCCGGGTCATCTCCTCGTGGCTCAGGGACTGTCCCTGTGAGAGGCGGGAGAGCGCGAAACGGATATCCATCGGACTAGCCTTGCGAACCGCGCGGCCGGTGTCAGGCGTGCATGAGAAAGTTGCGCAGGAGCGCGTGACCGTGCTCGGTCATGATCGACTCGGGGTGGAACTGCACCCCGGCGACCCGCAGGTGGCGGTGCCGGACACCCATGATCTCGTCGACCTCGCCCTGCGGCGTCTCGGTCCACGCGGTGACCTCCAGGCAATCCGGTAGGCCCTCGCGGTCGATGACCAACGAATGATAGCGCGTCGCCTGGAAGGGATCGGCAAGGCCGTGAAACACGCCCGCGCCGCGATGATGGATGGGGGAGGTCTTACCGTGCATGACGGCGCCGGCGTGGACGACGCGACCGCCGAAGGCCTGGCCGATGGCCTGGTGCCCGAGGCATACGCCCAGGATCGGGACCCTTCCGCTGAAATGCTCGATGACGTGCACCGATATCCCGGCCTCGTTAGGCGTGCAGGGCCCGGGCGAGATGACGATGTGCTCCGGGCCGAGCGCCGTGATCTCCGCAAGCCCGATCCGATCATTGCGGTAGACCCGCACATCCGCGCCGAGCTCGCCCAGGTACTGCACCAGGTTGTAGGTGAACGAGTCGTAATTGTCGATCATCAGCAGCATATAGCGCATAACCTATTGTTTATACTGTATTAAGCTACAGCGACCCGTTATGATACCCGCGCGGATACCCGCAATCTCTCCTGATGCCCAGCCCGCCTAGAGAGACGGAACCGAAAGCACTGCGGCGCCATTTTTACCCAGAACGCGCGTTCTATGAACGCTAAAAGGGCCGTTACCCGCTACACCGAGCGCCGCAAAGCCTGGATCTGCTCGCGCAGGTGCGAGCTTTCACCCTGCGGTCCCGGCCGCCACCGCAGTGTATTAGACTTGTTCTCGTATTCAGATGTGGACGACTTAATGAGGGATTCGCGGGCTAGCCGCTATGCAATCCGGAGAAATCGCTTCACCGTCGTCGCCAAGGCCGTCTAAGGCTAACGGGCTGCTCATAGGTACTCATTCCGGCCAGGGGCTTTCTTTCTCTCCCTCCCGTCATGTCCGCTGCGGATGGGGTGGTCAAACACGTGAGCCGTGAAAATCCTATCTATCCACAAGGCATGCTTAAAAACCCGGTTCGGGTGCAACAAACTAAACGGCGAGATCTTTCGGAGTTCATTTTCATCGTTGAATTCGTTCACGGCGAGTAGTTCTCCGCACCAAGGATTCGCGTATTCACTACCGATATCGTCCAGATAGACCGTAACTGTTGGCAAGTACTTCTGCGGATCACTTTTCAGTATATCCAGTGCTACCTTAGCGGACGAGTAGTAGTCTACATCCACCGCTACAAAGCCGATCGGTGCATCCTGCTGCACGGTGGGCAGGAACCGTGGGATGGTCTCGCGAATGTCTCCGATGATCAGACGCGCAAAAGGTGGGAGCGCGTGCTCAAGTTTCTCACGGTCCATTGCGAAATCTCCCTCCTGCCATAGCTCGGGGTGATCCCGATAGTCGACAGCAGGTGGCATGCCGACTCCTGTATCGAAGCCGATGACGTGGATTTGCACCCCTGTCGTTCTGGAGACTCTCTCGGCGATCTTACACATGTTCATTAGACCAGCGCCTTTGGCAACCCCTAATTCGATAACGGTGAGCTGGAGTATGCCGTTTGCTCTTGCTTTATCAGCGGCGTGCAAGATGGAAAACGCATACTGTTGCCGGACGACGAGGTCGTGATTTACTTTAGCGCGAAAAGAGCCAAATGCCGCGACGAACAACGATATTAGATTCAGATGTAGGGGTTCGGTCAGACGTTGCACGATCTGTCGCCGAACGCGTTTCCGTCCCAGTATTCGTTTCAGTACATAAGTATCCACGTCTGAATACCCTCGGGCTATAAGGAAAGCGCCGCTCGAGCCCTTGCATCATGACATCTGATGCGTAGGAGTCAAGTTTATAATTAGGGGCAAAAAAATCCTCCCCCTTTGCGCCGCGTCGCAAAGGGAATGAGGCTTCGTTCAAGCCCCGAAGCGAGCAAACGCATCTACGACACCGCGACGATGGTTGCCTTGAAAAAGCGCGGTCCCGAGAGGGAGCCCGCAATCCGCTCAGCGTTTTGAGCGGTGACATTGATCGTTCTAGGCGGTCTGTCGGAGCAGCGAGTTGCCCGCTTGCTAGGTCGGTGTAAGATTATACACCTCCCCTCCGTGGCAATGTAGGTG
>JBQTJM010000076.1:0-19790 GCA_052387115.1 Gammaproteobacteria bacterium
CGCGGGTTTGATGTGCTCGCGTCGAAAGACGTTTTCGAAGGCGCGCCGGATATAGGTGGTCCCCGCCCCGGACGACCCCGTGACCGCAACGATCGGATGTTTTTTCGACACCGGACCCGTCCTCCCCGTCTATGCGGCGCACGGTCACAAATCGCCCTCCCTTGATCGCCTCACCCCCACCCTCTCCCGGAGGGGAGAGGGAGAAAAGACCGTGGCCTCTCCCGGGGGGAGAGGGGATCTCCGGAGGGAGGGGGGTTCTCCGGAGGGAGAGGGCATCTAAGGAGGCGATTTATGACCGTGGCCAGTATATGCTGCGCCCCGGGCCATTGTATGTTGGCCCCGACATCCGGGCCATCGACGGGGAGCGACTATAATACCGGGGCCACCGGCGCTTCCTATATCCAAACTTCTCACCCCATCGCAACGATGCCGATACCGCGCCGCGCAACTGCCCACGGCCGCGCATGAGCGCGGATCTACCGCTTTCCGGCGCGGAGCTGTATCGACGGCTGCTGCGCTATGTCCTCCCCTACCGCCGGACCTTCGCGATCGCGATCGCGAGCATGGTGGTCCTGGCCTCTACCGAACCTGCCCTCCCGGCGCTCCTGCAGCCGTTACTCGACGGCACCTTCGTCGCGCGCGACGCCTCCGCCCGGCTCACCGTCCCGATGCTCATCGTCCTGTTGTTCGTGGTTCGCGGCGCGGTCGCCTACGCGGGTGATGTGTCCGTCAATTGGGTGGCGCAAAAGGTAGTCATGGACCTGCGCGCCGAGATGTTCCGGCGCCTCGTGGCCCTGCCGACCCGTTTCTTCGACGATACCGGCTCGGGCGAGCTGATCTCGAAGATCACCTTCGATGTCGCCCAGGTCGCTCAGGCCGCCACCCGCGGCCTGACCGTGCTGGTCAAGGACGCCTTGGCCGTCGTCGGGCTCATCGCCTATCTCCTGTACCTGAACTGGCGGCTCGCCATCACCATCCTGCTCATGGCCCCGCTCATCGGGCTCGCGGTGCGCCTCGCAGGCCGGCGCTTGCGGGTGATGAGCCAGAGGGTGCAGGAATCCATGGCCGCCGTCACCCAGATCGCACAGGAGACCATCGAATGCCAGAAGACGGTCAAGGTGTTCGGCGGTCAGGACTACGAGCTGGGCCGCTTCCAGACCGCCATCAACCGCACCCGCCACTACTCCATGAAGGTCGTGACGACCTCGGCGGCCAACGTCCCGATCGTCCAGATCCTGGTCGCCATCGTTCTCGCCATCGTCATCTATATGGCCGCCACGCAATCGGCGGCGGGCCACCTGAGCGTCGGGGAGTTCGTGAGCTTTTTCACCGGTATGACCCTGCTGCTGCCGCCCATCAAGCGCATCACGGGCATCAACGAGCACCTGCAGAGGGGACTGGCCGCCGCGCACAGCGTGTTCAAGTTGATCGACGAGGGGTTGGAGCCCGACCTCGGCGGCGTCGAGATCGGGCGCGCGCGCGGCGAGATCGCGTTTTCGGAGGTGGGCCTGCGCTATGAGCACCGCCAGGCCCACGCCCTCACCGCGGTTTCCGTCACCATCGAGGCCGGTGAGACGGTGGCGCTCGTGGGCGCCTCGGGCAGCGGCAAATCGAGCCTGGTCAATCTGATCCCGCGCTTTTATGTCCCCACGGAGGGCCGCATCCTGCTCGACGGGATCGACATCGCCGATCTCGGCCTGACGAGCCTGCGCCGCAACATCGCCCTGGTGAGCCAGGACATCCTGCTGTTCAACGATTCGGTCCGCAACAACATTGCTTACGGTGCGCTGCGCGGCGTCGGGACCGCCGAGATCCTGCAGGCCGCCCAGGCGGCGCATGTCCTCGAGTTCGTCCGGGAGTTGCCCGACGGCCTCGAGACCCTGGTCGGCGAGAACGGTGTGCGTCTCTCCGGCGGGCAGCGCCAGCGACTCGCGATCGCCCGCGCCATTCTCAAGGACGCGCCCGTGTTGATATTGGATGAAGCGACCTCGTCGCTCGACGCGGCCTCCGAGCGCCACATCCAGGAGGCCCTGGAGACCCTGCGCCGAGGACGCACCTGCCTCATCATCGCCCACCGCCTGTCCACGATCGAAATGGCCGATCGCATCATCGTGCTCAAGGACGGGCGCATCGACGCGCTCGGCCGGCACGAGGATCTGATCCGCCAGCAGGGCGTCTATACGACCCTGTATCGGATCCAGTCCCGCGCGCGGGAGGTCGGCTGAGGGTTGCGCAAATCCCGCTCATACCCCGCGCGTCCCGGACGGGAGCGCCCGTCGAACGGCGAGCCGGCGCCGTCCACGTCCGTCGGATGGCGCGAGTGGCTGGCCCTGCCGGTGCTTCGCATCCCGGCCATCAAGGCCAAGATGGACACCGGCGCGCGCACCTCGGCGCTACACACCTTCCGATTGGAGCGCTACGATGAGGGGGGACGGACCCAGGTCCGATTCTGGATACACCCCCTGCAAGGGCGCGGCGATATCGTCCTGCCGTGCGTCGCGGAGGTCATCGATCTCCGCACCGTGAGCGACTCGGGAGGTCACCGCGAGCGGCGCTATGTGATCCGCACCGCCCTCGCCTATCGGGGTCGGGAATGGCCCATCGAATTGACACTGACCAATCGCGAGGACATGCTGTTCCGGCTCCTCGTCGGCCGCAGCGCCATGGTGCAGGGTGGGCTGATCGTAGACCCAGCCCGATCCTACCTGGGGGGACGCTCGCTGGGTCATGCCTATAGAAGAAAGTTTCCCCATGGCAGCCCCGAGCATGAAGATCGCCATCCTGTCCCGTAACCCCAAGCTGTACTCGACCAGGCGGCTGGTCGAAGCGTGCCGGACGCGCGGGCACGATACGCGGGTCTTCGACGTCCTGCGCTGCTATATGAACATCACCTCCCACCGCCCGAGCATCCATTACAAGGGCGAGCACCTCGGGGGATTCGACGCCGTGATCCCGCGCATCGGGGCCTCGGTCACCTCCTACGGTACGGCGGTCCTGCGCCAGTTCGAGATGATGGGCGTCTACCCCTTGAACGAATCGGTGGCCATCAGCCGGGCGCGCGACAAGCTGCGCGCGCTCCAGCTCCTGTCGCGCAAGGGCATCGGCCTGCCCGTGACCGGTTTCGCCTACAAACCCGACGATATCGCCGATCTGATCGAGATGGTGGGCGGGACGCCGCTGGTCATCAAGCTCTTGGTGGGTACCCAGGGCATGGGGGTGGTGCTCGCCGAGACCCACAACGCCGCCAAGAGCGTGATCGAGTCCTTTCTCGGTCTCAAGGCCAGCGTGCTGGTGCAGGAATTCGTCAAGGAAGCGGGGGGCAGCGATATCCGCTGCCTGATCGTCGGCGACAAGGTCGTGGCGGCCATCAAACGCCAGGCCAGGGCCGGCGAGTTCCGCGCCAACCTGCACCGTGGCGGAGAAGCGATTCTGGCCAAGATCACCCCCGAGGAGCGCTCCACCGCGGTGCGAGCGGCCCAGACCATGGGGCTCAACGTCGCCGGTGTGGACATCCTGCGTTCCAACCACGGGCCGCTGGTCCTCGAGGTCAACTCCTCGCCGGGGCTCGAAGGCATCGAGGGCGCCTCGGGCAAGGACATCGCCGGGATGATCGTCGAGTTCATCGAGAAATACGCCCGCACCGGACGCACCCGCACCCGCGGCAGCGGCTGATGGATCCCGTCCTGACGCAGGCCCCCATCCACATCGGCGGCGTCGAGGTCGCGGCCGGGCAGCGCCGGCTCATCGATCTGCCGGTCCCCCACCTCTACACCCACGCCACCCTCACCATCCCGGTTCAGGTGCTGCACGGCCGCCGGCCGGGCCCCCGGCTGTTCGTGTGCGCGGCCATCCATGGTGACGAGATCAACGGCGTCGAGATCATCCGGCGGGTCCTGGGGGTCAAAGGGCTGGAGCGACTCCGGGGCACCTTGCTCGCGGTCCCGGTGGTCAACGTCTATGGGTTCATCAACCAGTCGCGTTATCTACCCGACCGCCGTGACCTCAACCGCTGCTTTCCGGGCTCGGAGAGGGGGCCCCTGGCCGCGCGCCTCGCGCACGTTTTCTTCAGCGAGATCGCGGCGCTTTGCACCCATGGGATCGACCTGCACACGGGCGCCATCCACCGCGACAACCTGCCCCAGGTGCGCGCCTGCACCGACGACCCCGAGACCATGCGCATGGCACGCGCCTTCGATGCCCCGGTGCTCATCAACACCGCGCTCGTGGACGGCTCGATCCGCAAGGCCCTGGCGCGCCGCGGGATCCCGATCGTGGTCTACGAGGGCGGCGAGGCCCTGCGCTTCGGCGAGGTCGCGATCAAGGTCGGTATGCACGGCGTCCTGTCGGTGATGCGCTATCTCCGGATGCTGCCGCCTGGGCGTACCCGGCAGCGCCGCATCGAACCCCTCGAGGGCCGCGCGAGCGGCTGGGTACGGGCGCCCCAGAGCGGCATCCTGCGCACGCTCACCCTGCTCGGGGCCCGGGTAGAGGCGCATCAATGCCTGGGCGTGGTGGCCGACCCCTTCGGGGAGCGTGAGGCCGAGGTCCACACCCCCACCACCGGTATCGTGATCGGGCGCATCAATCTACCGCTCGTCAACGAGGGCGAGGCCCTGTTCCATATCGCGCGCCTCGAACCGGGAGCGGAGATCGGGGCCGAGGCCCTGACGACGCTCATCCCCGACCGCGACGAGGTGCGTGCCACGGACACCCCGACGGAGCCGGCGCTGGGGTAGGGAGGCCGCGTCGACCACGCGGCGCCGACCTCGGACCTCCCTTTGCCCGGGCGGTCCGGATGCCACCGTCGTTTGTAGGGAATACACATACTGAGGATGTTGATGGGGATGGTGATTCCGGCCTCGTCCGCCTCGGGGGCACCTACGAGAGCGCAGCGCTCAATTCGCGCCGCCCTCGCTCCACTACCGCGAGTGGATGCGCCTCACTCTTTCTTGATATGTCCATTTTGTTTTTTGTTCTCTTGACTTTCCGATCCTAGCGGGTAGTATGCAAGTATAAGTTATACGGCTTAACTCTCGAATATGAGCCCTACCGGAGAACTTGCAATGCCACTCATACGAGTCAAGCAGAAATTTCAAGTGACCCTGCCGGTCGAGGTACGAGGCGCGCTTCACATTGAGGAAGGGGACCTATTAGAGGCGCTCGTTCAGGATGACAGCGTTGTCCTTACGCCGAAGGCCGTGGTGGACAAGAAAAGCCTCGACGCCTACCTTGACGAACGACTCGAAGAGCTTCATGCAGGGAAAACGGTCGGGCCCTTCACGAGCACGGAGGAGTATGACGAGTATGTAAAGCGGACTTCGTGAGAATTGACTTCCTCAAAAGCGCTGACAACGAATACCGATCACTTTCGCCCGAGCTCCAAAAACGCACAAAGAAGCAACTTTCTCTTTTGGCCACCAATCTCCACCATCCCTCACTCCACGCAAAAAAGTACGATGAGCGCCGCGACATCTGGCAGAGGAGGATAAACAGAGACTATCGGTTCTACTTCGTCATCGAGGGGGATACGTACTGCATCATCGGTATCACGAAGCACCCCAAGTAGTGGGTATCCCCTGTGCGCCTTGACGCCTTTCTGCATTCATGGCCTTGTCTCTCTTCTTTTCGCCGCCCTTTTCTCATTCCCTAACATATTTTACCAAGAGTAAAGGGGTGGGGATAACTGGGGGCAAAAATGTGTCCTTCCGAGCGATCCCATTCGCCGTCAGTGTTCTGGGGGAGTATAGGACCTATAAAAATCATTGCGGCTCAAAGACCCCTTCCTTGGAAAGACCGCCTGACCGGGTGGTCGAGGAGCGATCCATGCAAAAACCGCTTTGTTTCATCCTGATGCCCTTCGGCACCAAGCCCGGCTCGGGTGGCGCCATGATCGACTTCGACGCCGTCTGCAACGAGCTGGTTAAGCCCGCCATCGAGGCCGCGCGGCTCGTCCCGGTCCGCGCCGACGAGGAGCAGGCCGGCGGCATCATCCACAAGCCGATGTTCGAGCGGCTCATCCTGTGCGAGTACGCGGTGGCGGATCTGACAACGGCGAACGCCAATGTCTTCTACGAGCTGGGCGTTCGTCACGCTGTGAAGCCGGCGACGACGATCTTGCTGTTCGCCGCCGACGGCACGCGGTTGCCGTTCGACGTCGCGCCGCTTCGCGCGGTGCCCTATCGGCTCGGCTCGGACGGCAAGCCGTCGGCTATCGAGGCGGACCGCGCCAAGCTGGCCGAGCTGCTCGAGGCAGCGAAAGCCGAGGCGGTAGACAGCCCCGTCTACCAACTCGTCGACGGCTTCCCGGACATCCAGCACATCAAGACCGATGTCTTCCGCGAGCGGGTCGAATACGCGGCCACGGTCAAGGAGCAGTTGCAGACGGCGCGCAGGCAAGGCGTCGACGCGATCCGCGCCATCGAGCAGATCCTTGGGCCGCTCGACCGTGCCGAGGCGGGTGTGCTCGTCGACCTGCTGTTATCGTATCGCGCCGTGAGCGCGTGGGCGGAAATGATCCGCATCGCGGGCGCGCTGCCGGAACCGCTGCGCCGAACGCCGCTTGTGCAGGAACAGCTTGCCTTCGCGCAGAACCGCGCCGGGCGCGGCGAAGAAGCCGAGCGTGTCCTGCTCGCCCTGCTCACCGCGCGCGGCCCGAGCAGCGAGACCCACGGCCTCCTCGGACGGGTGTACAAGGACCGCTGGGAGGCCGCGCTCAAGAAGGGCGACAAGGCCCTCGCACGCGGGCTTCTGGACAAGGCCATCGACGCCTACCTCAAGGGTTTCGAGGCCGACTGGCGCGATGCCTATCCGGGCATCAACGCCGTCACCCTCATGAATCTGAAGACGCCGCCCGACCCCCGCGCCGAGCGGCTTCTTCCGGCCGTGCGCTACGCGGTCGAGCGCAAGATCGCGTCCGGCAAGCCCGACTACTGGGACCACGCGACGCGCGTCGAGCTTGCGGTGCTCGCGAAAGACGAGAACGCCGCCCTGGACGCCCTTGCGGCGGCGCTGCCGGTGATCCGCGAACGCTGGGAACCCGAGACGACCGCACGCAATCTGCGCCTGATCCACGAGGCGCGCGCGGCGCGTGGGGAAAGCGTCCCGTGGGCCAAGGAAATCGAGGACGAGCTGGAGCGGAAGGCGAAGGACTGACGCGAGCCGATGGCGGACGCTCTGCAGAAGGGAACGCCTATACTCACCTTTCTCGCCGACCCGAGCACCGAAGCAGAGTGGCCCGAGCGCCTCCGAGACGAGAAGACGGGCGATGGGGACCGTGGCGCACGCCTTGCCCGAGGCAAATTCCTGGGCCTTGCCGAGGCTAGGCCCCGGGCTGTGCGGCCGGGACCAAAGTCACGTCAAGCACCGCACTGGGGGAAATTGCACACAGGCGGCACGGGCGAGGCGCCCGGGCCCACCGGGAGCGGCGGCCGGGGGATGGCCTTGGGTGGTTTCGGAGGCGAACCCTCGTCCAGCTCTTCACAGGCTCCCCTCTCCATGGAGAAGCACTGGTCCGGCCGGCCAGGCCCGCCAATGCCGCTGTCCGAACCGCCTTGCCCATCCATGATGTCCTTGCCGGCTCCGCCGAGCAGCCTGTCACGGCCGGCGCCGCCGAACAGGCGGTCATCGCCCGGACCCCCGCGCAGCACATCCTGGCCGGCGTTACCGGCCAATCGATCCTTGAAGCGACCGGGGCCGCCCCGTATCGTATCGTTGCCGCTGCCGCCGAATAACTTACGGTCGTCGCCGAGGCCACCGTCCAGGACGTCGTTACCGGGCCCGCCGTCCAGCTCGTCCCGGCCGGCGTCACCAAAAAGCTGGTCGTCTCCGGCGGCACCGAACAGCTTGTCATCACCCTCGCCACCGCGGAGCACATCCGGGCTTCCGGTGCCCGCGAAGGGATCGTCACCGACCAGCGTATCGTTATCGGCGTCGCCGGCCAGGCTGTCGGCCCCGCCCTCGCCGAAGACCCTATCGACTCCGGGTCCGCCGCTCACCCCGTCGTCACCGGGCCCGCCGACCAGCTCATCGTCGCCGGCTTCGCCTTCCAATTGGTCGTTCCCGGCCGCACCGAACAGCTTGTCATCACCCTCGCCACCCCGGAGCGTATCGGGGCCCTTGGCACCCGCGAACGGCTCGTCACCGACCAACTCATCGATACCGTCGCCGCCCTCGATCGCATCGCCGCCGGGTCCGCCGAAGACGAGGTCGTCGCCGGGGCCGCCGCAGACGATGTCGTCGCCGCCCTGAGCGATGATCGTGTCATTGCCTTCCAGGCCATGGATGACATCGTTCCCTTCGGTGCCGACCAGGATGTCGCGGCCCGGCGTACCGATCACCGTCGGCGGCCGTCCCTGGCACGTCAAGTTCTCCGGGACGACCGAGGACTGGAAGCGCGCGAGGGCGAAATCGTTACCACTGTTGACGGCGGGATTCAATCTGAAAAACCCGGCCACCACGATCTTCCCGTCAGACTGCAGGGCGACGTCTTGTCCCCTGGCAGCGCTTCGCACCGGCCCGAAGGCGGTTATTGTCAACCCATCCGGTACCGGTTCGGGCACGCCGATGTCAACGAAGACATCGTCACCGAAGGTGGTGTCCTCACGGCCGTTCGGCTGATAGCGGACCAGCGCGAAATCGCCCGGCTGGTCTTGGCCACCCGTCGTGCCCCTCCCCGCCGCCACGAGCTTGCCACCGGGCTGCATGACGAGCGCCGCCATCTCGCCGGCACCGCCGGAGGGAAAGTCCGTGGTCTTTTTCCCCCCCGTGCCGAAGCTCTGGTCGATCGCCCCGTCCACGTTGTAACGCGCAAGGGCAAACTGGGTGGCGTCGTCGATGCCCGACGTGCCCCCCGCGACAATCTTGCCGTCGGGCTGTATCACGAGGTCCGCGACCCCGTCGGTCCTGCCGTTCCCGAAATCCGTCCTCACCGTCCCATCGGCGCCGAACCGGTCGCCGGGATTATTGTCGAGAGGACCGCCATTATCGAGACTACCGTCTTGGTTATACCGCACCAGGGCAAAGCCACTATCCGTATCTCGACCTGCCGGACCCGCCTGTCCACCCACCACTATCTTCCCGTCGGGCTGCACGACCACGGCGGTCGCCAGTTCGAACTCGCTGCCGGTAAAGCTCGTCGTCACCGTACCATTAGAACCGAACTTGTCACCGGGGGTAGCGGCAGGGAGACCGCCGTCATCGACGCCGCCCTCATCGTTGTCATCGAGACTACCGTCCCGGTTATAGCGCACGAGGGCAAAGTCACCGGAACGGTTGTCAGAGTTGAGATCCGTTCCTACCACGCCCGCCAATATGACCTTGCCGTCGTCGGGCGAACCGCAACATCGGAAGCTCTGCTATCGGGGCCACCTGGGACCGCTAGCTCCACAATGCCATCGACGCCAAATCCGGTATCCGGCGCCCCGTTGGCCAAGTAGCGTACCGCCGCAAACCGAGAGGACTCATTCAGACCCGATCGTCCCACCAACACGATCTTGCTTTCACCCTGGTCGCTCTGCAGGACCAAGGCGCTGGCGAAATCGACCGCGGGATTCGGTCCGCTGATGTCGGTGGTCGTCAACCCGTCGGCCCCGAATGCGGGGTCCAGAGTCCCCGTGTCGGTGAATCGCGCGGCGACGAAATCTATACCAGGACCAGGAGGATCTGGGTCGGAGGAACGTCCTCTGGTGGAACCTCCCACCGCGATCCTGCCATCGGGCAGGATCGCTATCCCGAAGAGTTGATCTTGCCGGCCGGGTCCCCGGCGCGCGGCTGCGGAGCACCCTGAGAAAGCGTGCCGAGTGGTTGGGCACACCCTGCCGCGTCAGGCGCCTCTTCCGGGACGCGGTCGGCGCCGCCGCGCCGTCCGCGCGACGCGTGCCGGTGGGACCCAAGCGTCCTCGCCCATCTCCTGATCAATGCGCGGTATTTCGTGACGAGAGGTTGAGGGCACCCGCGATGCTGTCCTTTCGCGCGAGTTCGGTCATACTTGTCGGGGCCGGGCGGCTGCGGCCGGCGGGGGTGGTGAAAGTGTTGGACAGGTGGCTCAAGAGACTCGGGCAGATCGCCTGCCTCGTCGGTCTGCACGACTTCCGGGTCGTGGAAGTGACCTTCGGGTTCGGGGGGTCCGATGCGATCGAGAAGCTGGAGTGCCGGCGCTGCGGTCGGACCGCCGCGCGCCGCGCCTAGCCCGGCTTTATTAGTAGGGGCCCTCCGGTACGCGGGATCAAGGGGATGACCTGCGCCCCTTGCGAGCCGTCTGGGCCGCACGCGTACTCGGGCACCAGATCCCTCAATAGGGTGTGGAGTGCCTCTTCGTCGTAGTCGACGACGGCCACCATAAGCTCCCGGAGCCGGCCCTGTAGGCGGCTCCAGTCCTCGTGGCGGTGGCGGGCGAGCAGGATCTGGCGGTGCCCGGTCGGGGCCAGGGTCTCTTTCGCGTGGAACAGCTCCTCGACCAGTTTCTCGCCAGGGCGTAATCCCGTATAGGCGACCTCGATGTCCTCATCGGGGACCTTGCCGGCCAGGCGGATCATCTGTTCCGCCAGCTCGCGGATCTTGACGGGCTCGCCCATCTCGAGGACGAAGATCTCCCCGCCCTGGCCCATGACCGAGGCCTGCAGAATCAACTGGCAGGCCTCGGCGATGGTCATGAAGTAGCGCGATACCTCGGGGTGGGTCACGGTCACGGGCCCGCCCATGGCGATCTGCTCCTGGAACAGCGGCACGACGCTCCCGGCCGAGCCGAGGACGTTGCCGAAACGTACCGTGATGAAGCGGGTGCGGGTGCGCTTGTCGAGGTTCTGGCAGAACACCTCGGCGGCGCGTTTGCTCGCGCCCATGATGCTCTGCGGGTTGACCGCCTTGTCGGTCGAGATGAGGACAAACTTGCCGGCCCCGGCGGCCGCGGCGGCCTCGGCCACCACCTGGGTGCCGAGGATGTTGTTCTGCACCGCCTCGCGCACCTGTCCCTCCAGGATGGGGACGTGCTTGTAGGCCGCCGCGTGGAACACTATCTGCGGCCGGTGGCGGGTCATGAGGTGCCTGACCGCAGCGACGTCACCAATGTCGCACAAATGAAAGCTGATCGGCACCTGTGGAAAGCTGGCGCGGAGCTCCAGCTCGAGCCGGTAGATGCTGAACTCCGAGCGCTCCAAGACGACCAGCGCGCTCGGCCCGATGCGCGCGAGCTGGCGACACAGCTCCGAGCCTATGGACCCCGCCCCGCCCGTGACCAGGACCACGCGTTCGGCGAGCCCTGCGCTTATCGCCTGCCAGTCGAGTGACACGGGCTGGCGGCCGAGCAGATCGTCGATCGAGACCTCGCGCAGTTCCTGGATCCCGACGCGCCCCGAGATCAGATCATGAATGCCGGGGAGCGTCCACACCGGCACCCCGGAGGCCTCCGCCAAGGCCACGATGCGTTTCATGTCGCGTCCGCTGGCCGAGGGGATGGCGATCATCACCATCTCGACCCCCCGGCGTTCCACCACCTGCGGCAGCGCCTCGCAGAACCCCAGCACCCGCACGCCGTGGATCTCACGGCCGGTCTTGGAAGGATCGTCGTCGAGGAAGCCGACGGGATGGTAGCGGTGCTCCGGGTCGTGGAACAGGTCGCGCAGCAGCATCTCGCCGGCGCGCCCGGCACCGACGATCAGGACCCCCCGGCCGGGTTGGAATGTCAGATAGCTGTCCTTGGCCCAGCGGTACAGCAGCCGGGGTCCGCCCAGGAGCCCGACGAGGAGGATGAGGTAGAGCGGGATGGCTGAGCGCGGCACCCACTCCAGGCGGGTGGTCATGAACAGCACCAGGGCCACGGCCAGGGACCCGGTGAGCACGGCCTTGGCGATGCGCACCAGATCGGGCAGCGAGGCGAAGCGCCACACCCCCCGATACAGCCCGAAGCACCAGAACACCCCGACCTGGATAGGGACGATCATGGTGAGGTCGAGCAGGGCGTGGTAGAGATAGACGTCCGGGATGTCTCCCAGGTTGAAGCGCAGCCACAAGGCTCCCAGCCACGCCACCGGCACCATGACGAGGTCATGGGTGAATGCGGCGTAGCGGCCTCGCACCCCCTTGATCATAGACGCCTCCCTCACTGATAGACCCCTCCCCGGGCGCTCGCGTCGCGACAACGATGCAAGGATAGCCCAAGTCCGGTCGCGGCGTACATCGGTGTGCCTCAGGCGGCGTGTCAGCCGCGTTACGGCTTTGGCCCGTCGCCTGGGCCATGGCGTTCAGGTGGCGCACGAGATCATCGCTGAGGTGCAGGCTGAAATTCAGAAATTCATGAGAGGAATGATAACATGTTATGTTGTGTTCATCCTGATGTCATATGGCTGGATAGACCCACACCGCTTGCTGCATGACGGTCTCGGCGAAGTGCGAGCGGGTATCGAGGAGCCGGCGCCACTCCGCCTCGGTGTAGACGAGGAGCTCGGTCGGGACGGGTAGGGGGTTCAGGTCCCAGGACAGGGCGCGGCGCTCGAACGGTTGATCCGCCTCGCGCACCACGGCGATGAGGTCGAGATCGCTGCCGACGCCCCAATCGCCGCGGGCATAGGACCCGAAATACCCGAAGCGCTGGAGATCGGGGTGGCGCCCCAGCTCGCGCGCGAGCCATGCTTGCAGGGCCTGCTCCACGCACTGTCGGTCAGGCCATCTGAGGACGGACGAAGTCAAGGATCTCACGGGCATAATCGATCGCGCCGCCGCTTTGCAAGGGGCCGTAATGTTGGAAAGGCGCGCCCTCGGGGTGGCCGTTGGCGTAGCGGGTCGGGACGTAGTAGTTGTCCAGTACCCGCGCTTTTTCGATCAGATCGGGCGGTACGGCGACGGGCAACTGGGCGAGCAAGCGCGCCACCACGTGACCCCAGGCCTCCTGTCCGTGCGCGAGGTGCAGAGCCTTGGCCGCCTTCTCGGCCGCCTGCTGGGCCGCGAAGCACGCCCACTCGTGCAGGCCGTCTCGGGCCGAGGCCACGGCCTGTTCCAGGTCGCGTTCGGCCTGTCGGAACCAGTCTCCCGCGCGGTTCGGCATGTCCCGGCCTCGAACGATCTCGCGCGTGCCGCGCGGGTCAATAGCACGAGCTGTCCGACTAGAACAACCCCACCACCTTGCCCGCTTCGTTGATATCGATCTTTTCCGCCGCTGGGACCTTGGGGAGGCCGGGCATGGTCATGATGTCGCCGCAGACCATGACCACGAACTCGGCACCGGCCGAGAGCCGCACCTCGCGGATGCTGATCTCATGCCCCGAGGGGGCGCCGCGGAGCTGCGGATCGGTCGAGAACGAGTACTGGGTCTTGGCGACGCACACCGGGTAGTGACCGTAACCGTCCTCCTGGAGTCTGTGGATCTGGGCCCGCACCTTGGTGTCGGCGATGACCTCGCGCGCCCCGTAGATCTTGGTGGCGATGGCCGACATTTTCTCCCACAGCGTCGCCGAGTCCTCGTAGACGAAGCGGAAATCCGCAGGCACCTGATCGATCACCTCGACGACGGTGCGGGCCAGGTCCTCGGCTCCGGCGCCGCCATCGGCCCAATGGCGGGCCAGTACCACGGGCGCCTCGTGATGCGCCATTTTCTTCTTGACGAGATCGATCTCGGCCGGGGTGTCGTGGGTGAAATGATTGATCGACACGATGCAGGGGAGCCCGAAGTGGTTGCGCACGTTGTTGACATGGCGCTCCAGGTTGGCGATGCCTTTCTCCAGGGCCGGCAGGTTCTCGATGTTGAGCGACTTGAGATCGACGCCGCCGTGGAACTTGAGCGCCCGGATGGTCGCCACGATCACCACCGCATCCGGTCTCAAACCCGATTTACGGCACTTGATGTCGATGAACTTCTCAGCTCCGAGATCGGCCCCGAATCCGGCCTCGGTCACGACGTAATCCGACAGTTTGAGCGCCGTCTTGGTGGCGATCACGGAATTGCACCCGTGCGCGATGTTGGCGAAGGGACCGCCGTGGATGACGGCCGGGTTGTTTTCCAAGGTCTGCGCCAGGTTGGGCTTCAGGGCGTCTTTGAGCAGCACCGTCATCGAGCCGTGCGCGTTGAGGTCCGAAGCGCGGATCGGTTTCTGTTCCCGGTTGTAACCGACGACGATGTTGCCGAGGCGCTTCTTCAGGTCCTCGACGGAATTGGCGAGGCAGAAGATCGCCATGACCTCCGAGGCCACCACGATATCGAAGCCGTCCTGGCGCGGAAAGCCGTTGCCGGGGCCGCCCAGCCCCACGGTGATGTCGCGCAACGCCCGGTCGTTCATGTCCACGACGCGTTTCCAGGCGATGCGGCGCAGATCGAAGCCGAGCGCGTTGCTGTGGTGGATGTGGTTGTCGAGCAGCGCCGCCAGGAGGTTGTTGGCGAGCCCGATGGCGTTGAAGTCGCCCGTGAAATGGAGGTTGATGTCCTCCATCGGGACCACCTGGGCATAGCCGCCACCCGCCGCTCCGCCCTTCATCCCGAACACCGGGCCGAGAGAGGGCTCGCGCAGGCAGATCAGGGCCTTCTTGCCGATGCGGTTCAGGGCATCACCGAGCCCCACGGTGGTCGTGGTCTTGCCCTCGCCGGCGGGGGTCGGGGTCATGGCGGTGACGAGGATCAACTTGCCGTCGGGGCGGTCCTTGATGGTGTCGAGATAGTCCAGGGACAGCTTGGCCTTGTAGTGGCCGTAGGGCTCGAGATAGTCATCCGGGATCCCGAGCCGGTCCTGCGCCAGCTCCATGATGCGCCGCATCTGGGCCTGTTGGGCGATTTCGATATCGGACATGGCGTTCTCTCCAGGCCGCCCGCTCGGCGGTCTTGTTGTGGATAACCTTGCCAACCCGCGTAGGATGTGCCGACGAAGGAGGCGCATCAATCGCGAACGATGCGCTTCGGTCCTCAGCGCATCCTACACGGGCTTTCGCAGACCTAGGTCGCCGGGTATTCTATCTGAGGTGCCTTCGCCCGCGCCACGGCCAGGACCCCCGCCAGACACACTAGGAGCGCGCCCGCGGTGCTCATGCGATCGGGCACCTCGTGCCAGAAGATCCAGCCGATGAGCGTCGCGAAGATGACGGTGCTGTACGTGTAGGGGCCCACGTGGGCGGCCGGCGCGAGGAGGTAGCCGGTGGTCAAGAGGATCTGCCCGAGCGTCGCAAAGATACCCGCGGCGCCCATGATGAGGAGGGTGAAAGGCGCGGGCGTCTCCCAGGCCCAGATGAGCGGCACCGCGGAGACCACGGTCCCGATGGCGCTGAAATAGAAGACCGCGCGCACCGGCGGCTCGCTCGGGGCCATGCTGCGCAGCGACACCATGGCGACGGCGGCCAAGAGCCCCGACAACGCGCCGATGGCCGCGTCCGTCGAGAACGCCGCCATCCCGGGTTTCAGGATCAGCGCCACCCCGGCGAAGCCGATGAGGGCCGAGAGCGCCAGCCTTCCCGTGATTGCCTCCCCTAGCCACAGCCAGGCAATGGGCGCGATATAGAGCGGGGCGCTGAAATTGAGCAGCACCGCCTGCGCCAGGTCGAGCCGGGCGATGGCGTAGAAGAAGCAGTACATCGCCGCCAGCCCGGTGAGGGAGCGGAGCAGATGCCCCGGCCACTGGTCGGTGGCGAGGCCTGGCAACCCCACTCTCCCGATCCAGGGCCAAAGCGCCAGCAGGCCGAAGGCATTGCGCAGAAACACCACCATCTCGTTCGGGATCTCGGTGGATGCCATGTGCACGGCGCCGCCCATGAGCGCCATCATGAGCGAGGCGCCGAGGGCGCATAGGGCCCCACGCACCGTTGGGGATGAAGGGACAGAGATCCGGGGTCGGCCGCGCATGGTAGGGCGCGCATTCTACCGGATGGACCAAACCCGGCCTCCGCCACCGCCACCACGGACAAGGAATGGCCCAGGCGGGCCGTGCTTCCTTGCACGACGGCACGGGCGCGATTAGAGTAGCTTCTTACCCTTTCTTACCTCGGGTGGTCTTCATGCCCATCGTCAAGTTATCGAGTAAAGGTCAACTGATTATCCCTGCCTCCTTGCGGGCGGCGCACCACTGGCAGGAAGGCGCGGAATTCCTCGTCGAGGAAGTGCCGGAGGGATTGCTGCTCAGGCCCCGCAAACCGTTCTCGACCACGCGAGTTTCCGATGGCCTGGGCTGCGTGGGCTACACGGGGCCGGCCAAGACCATCGACGACATGGACCAGGGTATCTCCGATCTCATCCGCCATGAGTGGCTCGAGCAGCAGAACACTCCGTGATCGCAGTCGACACCAACGTGCTCGTGCGTTACCTCACCAATGACGACCAGGTTCAAGCCCAACGCGCCTATGCGCTGCTCGCGCGAGCCACCCGAGTATTCGTCGCCAAGACCGTGTTGTTGGAAACGGAATGGGTGCTGCGGCGGGTATACCGCCTGCCGCCGTCGGCCGTGTTGGCCGGGCTTCGGCAGATCGTCGGATTGCCCAATACCGTCGTCGAAGCGACCGAACAGGTTGCGCGTGCCCTGCACTATCTGGGGCAGGGACTGGATTTTGCCGATGGACTGCATCTGGCCGCGAGCCCCGGGGCCGAACGCTGCTACACCTTCGACCGGCGCTTCCTGCGGCGCGCCGTAGAACTGGGGTTGAGTGTAGAGGAACCGGAGATCGGGGCGTAAATCGATCGCCCGGCCCTAACCGATTGCGTAACCGGCAACGCGCCGCGTGGTGTATTCGCATGTCCAAGAGCGGTTCTCTCGCCAGTGGTTCTCTCGCCGTGGCATCGCCTCCCTCGGCGACCGAGGCCCTGACGCCGCCCTGCCTTTGCATCGATATCGAGACGCCGCCCAGCATGTCAAATAATGGATGCGGCCAGGCGGTTATCCACAAACTGGCCGCATTCCGGCCCGATAGCGGCGATAGGGTGGTCGTTCCAGGCGCCGCACCTGCCTGGACGACCGAGCTCGATGCCCTCACCGAGGGGGCGGGCTTCGTCCTCGGTCACAACCTCCGGCGCCACGATCTCCCGCTCCTGGGACAGGTGTTTCCCGACCTGAAGCTCCTGGCACTGCCGGTCGTCGACACGCTCGAGCTGTCGCCGCTCGCCTTCCCGGAGAACCCCTACCACCGGCTCGTCAAGGATTACAAGCTCGTGAGCGATGCCCGCAGCCAGCCGTTGCGCGATGCCGAGCTCAGCCTCTCGCTCTTTCATGACGAGCTGGAAGCATTCCGGGCGCTGCAACGGACCCGTCCCGACGATGTCGCGCTGTTCCATTTTCTGCTGGCGGGCGAATCGAGCACGGGTCTCCCGTCGCTGTTCGAGAAGATACGAAACGCTCCCTGCCCCACGATCGACCAGGCGGCGATCCATCTCTACCGCTCGCTCTTGGGCAAGGTGTGCGATACCCGTCTCCGCCTGCTCGGGAATTCCGACCTGAAGCACCCCGCGTCATATCCCGCCCTCGCCTATTGTGTCGCGTGGCTGCGGGTCGCGGGTGGCAACTCGGTCCTGCCGCCCTGGGTGTACCGGACGTTCGAGGATACGAGCCGCCTGATCCACGAGCTGCGCGAAATACCTTGCGACGAGCCCGGTTGTGGGTATTGCCGGGACAACCACCACGCGGAGACTCTACTAGCAAGGGACTTCGACAAGTCCTCGTTCCGCCCGCTACCCGCCAATCCCGAGGGCGGATCGCTCCAGCGTGACATCGTCATCGCCGGCCTCTGCGGGGAGAGCCTGCTCGCGATCCTGCCGACCGGCGCCGGCAAGTCCCTGTGCTACCAGATCCCGGCGCTCGCGCATTACCGGCGGAGCGGCAAGCTCACCGTCGTGATCTCCCCGCTGCAGTCGCTCATGAAGGACCAGATCGACAACCTGGTGAAGCAAGGGATCTATTCGGCGGTCGCCCTGAACGGTCTCCTGACGGCACCCGAGCGCCGCCAGGTCCTCGACCGGATCGCGCTCGGTGACGCGGGCATCGTCCTGGTCTCGCCCGAGCAGTTCCGCAACAAGACCTTCGCCCATACCCTCCGTGCTCGCGAGATCGCGGCCTGGGTGTTCGACGAAGCACATTGTCTGTCGAAATGGGGCCACGATTTCCGCACCGACTACCTCTATGTCTCGCGCTTCATCCGCGAGCGCTTCGGCCGCACGGCTGCCCCCATCGCCTGCTTTACGGCGACCGCCAAGCCGGAGGTCATCGCCGATCTCTCGGAGCACTTCGAGGTGGAGCTCGGGATCCGCCTCACCCGTTACAGCGGCGGTCACGAGCGCACCAATCTGCAATACCAAGTCGTCCCTGTGATCAAGTCGGAGAAGCCCGCCAAGGTCATCGATCTCGTGCGCGAGGCGCTCGCCGGCGACGGCGGGGGCGCCATCGTCTTTACGGCCACGCGTCGCAACGCCGAGGTGCTCCGCGAGCACATCGCGGGCGAGGGATGGCGCTGTGAGTTTTTCCATGCGGGGCTCGAGCCCGGCACCAAGCGCGAGATCCAGCAGGGCTTCGTGTGCGGCGTCCTGCGCGTGATCGTCGCGACCAATGCCTTCGGGATGGGCATCGACAAACCCGACGTGCGGCTCGTCATCCATGCCGATATCCCCGGATCGCTGGAGAGCTATCTACAAGAGGGCGGGCGAGCGGGGCGGGACGGCGGAACCGCGCGCTGCGTGCTCCTGTACGACGAGGCCGATGTCGAGACGCAGTTCGGCCTCAGCGCCCGTTCGCGCCTCACGCAAGCGGATTTCGCCGGCATCCTCAAGGCGCTGCGGCTGCGATCCCGGAAACTCCGGAGCGACGAGATCGTCGTGACCGCGGCCGAGTTGCTCCTCGAAGAAGACGCGCGCATCGACATCGATCCGGGATCGCCGGATGCGGACACCAAGGTCAAGACCGCGATCGCGCACTTGGAACGCAACCGTTTCCTGGTGCGCGAAGAGAACCGGACTCGCGTGTTCTCGACCAGCCTCCGGGTGGCGACCATCGAGGAGGGCCTCGCCAGGCTCGATGGTGCCGATCTTTCCAAGGTGGTCCGTGAGCGTTATCGCACGGTGCTCGATCTCGTGATGCATGCCGATGCCGGAGAAGGTCTCAGCACCGACGAGCTGGTTATACGAGCGGGGATCCCGCCCGATGAATGCTTCCGCACCCTGCAAAACCTGGAAAGGCTCGGGATCCTGTCCAACGACCTCGGCCTGCGCGTCGTCCTGCGCACGGGCGTGCAGGACGCCTCGGAGGCACGCCTTCGGCGCGTCTGCGAGATCGAGCGCGCCCTGGTGGAGGTCATGGCAGAAGCCGCGCCGGAGGCCGACGCTTCCAGTGAAAAGGTTTCGAGCGAACAGGTGTTGACCCTCTGCGGCCTGTGCCAGGGTGTCCGAGATCGATTGGAGGGAAGCGCGGCGGCGGCGCAGATCATACCCGACGGCCTGCTGGCGGTCTTGCGGACGATGGCGCACGCGTTCGGCGGGAGCCAGGCCCGGCGTGCCATGCTCGATATCAGAAAGGCCGGTAGCGGCGAGTGGCGCGTGCGCGTGCGCCGCCCATGGCAGCAGATCCGCGAGATCACGGAGACGCGGCGAGCGGTCGCCCACGTGCTCTTGAGGGCGCTGCTCGCTAAGCTCCCGCCCGGGCTTCAAAGCGCCGACGCGATAGTGGAATGCAAGGCATGCGATCTCACCGAGGCGCTACGCTCCGATCTCGACGTGGCTCCCCGCCTCCGCGACCCGGATAGGGCCATCGAGCAGGGGCTGCTCTACCTGCATGAGACCGAGGTCTTGATCTTGGACCAGGGCCGCACCGTGTTTCGCTCGGCCATGACGATCCGGCTCCTGCCGGGCT
>JBQTJM010000077.1:0-2806 GCA_052387115.1 Gammaproteobacteria bacterium
GATGGTCGTCTTCGTAAGAATGGGTGTTGACGAGCTGCTGGTACGGGTCGGTCGATGTCCCGTCGCGGATGACGTACTTGTTCAGGTCGCCGAACGCCAGGATGAACGGCGCCATGCACGGATAGAATGCCAGTCGGTCGATGGGCGACATCGAGTCGTCGCGGATGAGCTCGAACAGCGGCAGGGTTGCGTAGGTTCTCTTGGCCTCGAAGATCGCCTTCATTACAGCTCGCATCATCGCCTCCATTGGTTTTTGGGGTATAGGGTATAGGAAATTCAAACGCCGCTTTTCGTAGACGAGCCGGCATTCACGACTCCTACGGCAACCGCCGAGCCATGGGGTCCCGCGGGTTACCAAGGACATTACAAACGCCCTGCCAGGCCGGCCCGGAGGCCGCGCCGCGTTACAATGCCATGGTGCGGAAGGAGGAAACGCCGTTCTCCGCTTGCGCCAGCCGCGCCGCCAGGCCGGCTTTCCCGGATATTGGGGAGGGCTCCCGAATATTCAGGAGGGGCGGGCGTGACGGTCTCGATGCGTTTTCCGAGCTTGGCCGCGTATTTCCCGACGAAGTGCCGCACCAGCGCCGGGATGTCCTCGCGGCGCTCCCGCAAGAGGGGCAGCGGGATGGGGAAGACATTGAGGCGATAGTAGAGATCGCTGCGGAACTTGCCCTCGCGGGCGTAAGCCTCGAGGTCGCGGTTGGTGGCCGTTACCACCCGCACGTCCACCTTCAGGGTCTGGCTCCCGCCCACCCGCTCGAACTCTCCTTCCTGCAAGACGCGCAGGAGCTTGGATTGGAGCTCGAGCGGCATCTCCCCGATCTCGTCGAGGAAGAGCGTGCCCCCATCGGCCACTTCGAAACGCCCGAGCTTGCGCGCGTAGGCGCCCGTGAAGGAACCTTTCTCGTGACCGAACAGCTCGCTCTCGACCAGCCCCGCGGGCAGCGTGGCGCAGTTGAGCTTGACGAGGGCCTTGGCCTTGCGCCGGCTGCGGTCGTGGATGGCGCGCGCGATCAGCTCCTTGCCGGTACCGGTCTCGCCGGTCACGAGCACGGTGGCGTCGGTGGGGGCGACCTGCTCCACCGCTTCCAGCGCCGCCTTGAGCGCCCCCGAGCCGCCGATGATCTCCGCGAAGTTGTGCTCCGACTGGATCTCGTCCTGCAGCGAGAGGGTCAGCCCGTGCAGCCGGCTGAACGCCGCCTCCTGACGGCGGCGCTTCTCGATGTCGCGGAGGATGAGCGTATAGAGCGGCTGGCCATTGGCCTCGACCCGGGATAGCGTGGCCTCGACGGGGAACTCCGTCCCGTCGGCACGGCGCGCCATTAGCCCCGGGGGCAGCCACACGGCCTGTTTCGATGCCCGGGAACCGCGCGCGTCCATGTGCCCCTCGAGGGCGCACCGGAAATCACTCGAAAGATAGTCCGCAAAGGCCCGGCCGAGCGCGGCGCCTGCGGGACAGTAGAAGACCTGCTCGGCGGCGTGGTTGAAGAGGGTGATGCGACCCTCGCCGTCCAGGGTGACGATGGCGTCCATGGCCCCCTCGATAATGCGGCTCAGCCGTTCCTCGTTTTCCGCGAGCGCCCGCTCCGCACGTTGGCGTTCGTGATGCTCGATGGCGAGCGCAATGAGGTTCGCTACCGCGATGCCGAACAGCCGGTCCTCCGCCGTCCAGGCGATCCGCGACCCTACCTGCTCATGGCACAAGACCCCTTCCAACCGCCCGTAGAGGTGCACCGGGATGTCCATCATCGCGGTGATCCCGAGCGGCGCGAGATAGGGGTGCGCCAGCTCGGAGGTGCGGGGGTCGGTGTGGGCGTCGTCGGCGACGATCGCTTCGTTGGTGGCGAGGGCCTCGAAGTAAGCGGGATAGTGACCTGCGTCGATCTCCATACCGGCGCCGTGGCGATCCTGACCGCGCTCGTAGAGGTCGATGCAGCGGATCGCCGTGCGCGCTTCTGTATAACGCCACAGGCTGGCCCGCTCGATGCGCATCAGCCGGGTCGCCATCTCGGTCACCTGCCGGATGGTCTGCTCCAGATCGTCGCCATGGAAGACCGGGCTCTGCGTGAGGCTCGCGAGCGCGGCTTGCCGCTCCAGGAGCCGCTCGCGCCGGTCGGCGAGCCCGTCGTCCCGGCCGGCTCGCGGCTCGCGGGCGACATCCTCGGCTACCTCGGGCACGGCATGAACAGCACCGAAACCGAGCGTATCCACACCTGATTGCACTTGATAGGATAACCTAGATGGCTCGAACAGGTAGCTTTGGCGCATATTCCCCTCACTCGTTTCGTTGCTTGTGAATTTTCTTGCATCACTGCGCCGGCGCGCCAGCTTCAGGGCCACCGCCGCGCCATAGTCATGGCCCACGAGGTACACCGGGCCGGGAAAGGCATCGAGCAGGGGCTCGATGCGCGTCGCCTCGGCCTCCAGGGACGGTGGCCGGTGCGCGCCCGGGGCGCGGCCCGCGGCATCACCGTGGAACGCGGCCGCCAGCACGTGGTAGCGAAGGCGCAGGCGCGCGGCGAGCGGCCAACATTGCTCCGGAGCGCCGGCCCCGGCGTGCAGGCCAATCACCATGGGCCGCTCGCCCGCCACCCGGACCGGTCGTTGTGACCAGAATGTGTTCAGGGTCGATCTCCTCGCTTTCAGGTATCGGGTTTTCCCCACCCTTATCGCGCGCTCAGGGGGCAGTCTAGCGAGCGTCTGTATCAGGCCGATTTCACGGCGGGGGGATTTTTGTATCATTTGTTTCATCCGACCCGGACGTGGGACGCGAGGGGGGCAGACATGAGCGAACGGGCGACCATCC
>JBQTJM010000078.1:0-3522 GCA_052387115.1 Gammaproteobacteria bacterium
ACGCAAATGTCGGATATGATTCCCCTCATCCTGAGCTTCTCCCTGGGGGAGAAGGGACTTCCAAACTGTCTGTCATTGCCGGGTCGCGCGACCAAGGACCGACCCCGGAGATGCACCCTAGACGATCTTGCCGTGGATGGATGAGGCAAAGCGGGCCTCTGCCGGACCGCAGACGCTATCCCGGATGCAATCCGGGATGGTGCGCGTTATTCTTGAAGAAGGGTGCAGAGGATCCGCCGGCCGGCATTATGATCTGGAAGGTTCGGGGCGGGCAAGGAGGGCTTGGTATGCTGGCTCCGCTGCTGCATGATAGTGTCGCCTCACATGCGGCACTATTGGGCCACGGTCCCATGGCGCGGTATCTAGCGCGTCGATGGAAGGTCTATGCGTTTCTCGAGGAGGTAACAGATGAACATTCGAATCCTCAGCGGATCCCGGTGGACCCTCGTTGCCGGTCTGATGACCTTGGTAGCGGGGTCTGCCCAAGCCCAAGATCAGATGCAAATGGACGTGGCGGACTGCCAGCGCATCGCCACGCAGTCCACGGGTTACAACCCGGCCCAGGCGCCGGCCCAGCCAGCGACTTCGCCGCGGGCTGGTGGCCGGGTGCGCGGCGCGGCCGTTGGAGCCGCCGCCGGTGCCGCACGCGCCGAGGTACGGGGTGAGCAGTACCAAGCCTATGACAAGCTGCCGGACGAGGCGAGGCAGGACTACCGGCAGAACGAGGCCCGGTCTGCTGCGGCGGCGGGGGCGGTGGTCGGCGGTGCGCGCCAGCGGCAGCAACGGCGCCAGCAGGCGACCGCCCAAGAACAACAAGCCGCACAAGCGGATGCCGCGGCTACGGCGTATCAGCAGGCCTACCATGCCTGCATGCAGGGCCGAGGCTATTCGCCATGACATTCACGTAGCGCTCGGAGCAAGGACACCAGGAAGGCCGATGCGCCATCGCGCGCCGCGCACGCGGAGACGAAGATCAAGCGCGAGGATTACGAGAAGGAGTTAGAGCGAGTCCAAGCGGATCTGTGCGCGCCCGACGGCAAGCGGCAAGGCGTAGTGATATGTCTATGAACCACGAAGCCTACGACCTCGTTGTGATCGGCGCGGCGGCCCGGCGGGCACAGGTGGCGCGCTGGCCGCGGCCGCTTTTGGCAAACGCGTGGCGTTGGTCGAACGGGAATCGCACGTCGGCGGCGCGGGCCTCAATACCGGCACGATTCCCAGCAAAGCACGGCGCGAAAGCGCGCTGCTCATCTCCGTTTGGCGGGCGCGCAAGCTGCTCGGCGTGGACCTGTCGCTGCGGCGCGAGGCCACGGTCGCCGATCTGACGCGCCACGAAGTCGATGTGCGGGATGCGATGCGCGGCCAGACGGAAACGCGCATGCGCGAGCGACTTGTGGACGTGTAGGCGAGCCGGCACCTTCCAACATGGATCGCTGGGCGTTGCGTTCCATTCCCAAGTGATCTACTCTGCTTTACTGCGTCGCAACAATGTGGCGCCAAGACATGGCACTCGTGGGAAAGAAATCATATGTTCAATGACATACCGCTTCAACTGATCAAGGCGGGCTTCGACACAATGTCCCAGTGGGCGGGCGCCTTCACGACCACCTACGGACCGCTAGGCGCGGCAAACCAGCGCGGCGATCCCCCTGCTACTGTGGCCGTCGGTCCCTTCGCCCCTGGCTGGGAATACCTGATTGACGCTAGCCAGCGTACGTGCCTGTTCCTCGATGTGCTGCGAGAGCGTGGCAACCAGTACCTCGAACAGACCTCGAAAAACGCGCCTCATGTGCTCGAGTTTGATTTCGATCTCATCATGGACGGCCGCTCGCTCGAGCGGCCGGTCAATTACGCTCTGGTGCGGATCAAACCGCCGGCGGGCAAGAAGGTGGATCCGAAAAACCGTCCAGTCGTCGTCGTCGACCCGCGCGCCGGCCACGGTCCTGGCATCGGCGGGTTCAAGGCGCAGAGTGAGATCGGCATGGCCATCGAGGCCGGCTACCCGACCTACTTCATTGGCTTCGTGCCGGAGCCTGTCCCCGGCCAGACCATCGAGGACATCGCCCAGGCCGAGGCGCAGTTCCTCGAGAAGGTCATTGAGTTCCATCCCGAGGCCGATGGCAAGCCGTTCGTCATCGGCAACTGCCAGGCTGGCTGGGCGTTGATGCTGGTGGCGGCGGAGCGCCCAGAGCTCTTCGGGCCGATTCTCCTGGCCGGCTCACCTCTCTCCTACTGGGCGGGCGTGCGCGGCAAGAACCCGATGCGCTACACAGGTGGCTTGCTTGGTGGGAGTTGGTTGACTGCGCTTACAAGCGACCTTGGCAACGAGAAGTTCGATGGCTCTTACCTCGTCGCCAACTTCGAGAACCTCAATCCGGGCAATACCCTTTGGACCAAACAATACAACCTCTGGGCCAAGGTCGACACTGAGGCTCCACGCTACCTCGGCTTCGAGAAATGGTGGACTGTCCATCCTACCCTTAACGGCGAGGAGATGCAGTACATCGTCGATAACCTCTTCGTCGGGAATAAGCTCGCCACCGCCGAGATCGTGACCTCGGACGGGAAGCGCCTCGATCCGCGCAACATTAAATCCCCCATCATCTGCTTCTGTTCCTGGGGCGACGACATCACCCCACCGCAGCAGGCGCTCGACTGGATCCTCGACCTCTATAAAGCCGTCGACGATATCCGGGCGCACGGTCAGACCATCGTCTACTGCATCCATGAATCGATCGGACATCTCGGCATCTTCGTTTCGGGCAAGGTCGCGACCAAGGAACATCAGGAATTCGCCCACAACATCGATATGATCGACTGCCTGCCACCCGGTCTCTACGAAGCGGTGATCCGGCCAAAGACTAAGCAGGATGCAAACGTGGAGCTCGGTGACTTTATCGTCCGCTTCGAGATGCGCACGCTCGACCACATCCGCGCACTCGGGTACAACAGCGTCACGGATGAGCGCAAATTCGCCGCGGTGGCCCGACTCTCCGAGATCAATCTCGGGCTCTACCGTACCTTTGTCCAGCCCTGGGTCAAGATGATGGTCAACGAGCAGACGGCGGAGTGGCTGCACAAGACTCATCCGCTGCGCCTGCAATACGAGCTCTTTTCTGACGCCAATCCATTCATGCAACCGGTGGCCAAGCTTGCCGAGCAGGTACGCACGCAGCGCCGTGCTGCCTCGCCCGACAACCCCTTCGTGGCTTTTCAGGAGCAGGCATCGCGGATGATCGTCACCATGCTTGAGGCTTACGGCGATCTTCGTGATCACACCCAGGAAGCGCTCTTTCACACCATCTATGGCTCGCCCTTGGTCCAGGCACTGCTTGACCTCGATGCTACCGACGAGAGCCCCCGGCGCCGGCCCGGCCTCGAACCCGAGGAGCGGGCCTACGTCGAGCAGAAGATCGCAGAGCTCAAGGCCCGGATCCCGGAAGGAGGACGGCGTGAGGCGGGGATCCGTTCCATTCTCTATATCGGACTCGCGGACGCGTTCGCCGACGAGCGCGGCTTCGC
>JBQTJM010000079.1:0-17802 GCA_052387115.1 Gammaproteobacteria bacterium
GCGGGATGTCCCGCACCGCCTCGGAGTGCTCCGATAGGTAACATAGGCTGCAATCCAGGTTGCAGCGCTGCGTGACCTCCAGGGACACGCAGCCGATCGGCCAGCGCCGCCCGCCGATCTGGCCCGGGCCATAACACCCCGCCTTCTCGAGGCGCTCCTTGAGGCGCGCCCCCCGCCTCGCGGGGCTCGGGGGTGCGGTGTAGGGCGCAAAGGCCTCGATCTCCGCGTCGGTGAGAAAACGCGGTTCGAGCGGCGGTGAGGAGGGTAAACTGACTATGGTCACAAGTCGCCTTTTTACGATCCCCTCTCGCTCCGGTTCCCGCGCTCCGGCGGCAAGCCAGGGCCAGGGAGTGGCCCTGCTTGGCGCGCCGAGGATGCAACGCGATCTCCCTTCGCTCGCGACGGTTTTTTCAAAACCTCTCAGGGCTCGTTCAGCGACCAGTCATAATCATAGTCGATCGGTCCCGCATAGCCCCGCAGGCGCAGGGCCGGCTCCGACCGGGCATAGCGCAGGAGATGGTCCAATACCCCGGCCTCCGTCCCGCCGAAGTCTTCCTGATACCACTCGTAGATACTGGAGGCGCGAAGCTCTCCCTCCTGCCACCCGGCGCCGCGCGGGTGGTTGACGTAGTCGCGGGCGCCCTCTTCGAGCAGCCGCTCGAGGTTCTCCCGCGTGTAGGCCCGCCCCGCCAGGTTGGGACAACCGATGCTAGCACAGTTTACCGCGTAGTGGATTCTCGGATCGCGCCAGATCGGCCGCAGGACCCCGTGCTCGATGTCGTTGAGCGAGAGCGCCCGCCCGGCCACCTTCGCGATCACATCGTCCCAGGGCCCGCGGACCAACCACCCCCCGCCGATCTCACGGATGCTCTTCACCGGATAGTGCGTGAGCACCAGATCGACGGTCAGGGCGTTGTACAGGTTGATCCAATAGGCCTCCTGCTCCGGGCGGGGATAGCGTCTCGGGTCCAGCGCCTGCAGGGCCGCCAGGTAGGCGCGCAGCACCGCTCGATCGGCACTACGCACCGCAGCGTAGGCAAAGCGATGCACGCCGCTCGGGTGGCGGGTGTCGAGATAGCCATCGAGCAAGCCCTGCCAGGGGCTATGGTCGATGGCCGCGGGGTTCGCCGCGTCGCTGCGATCCCAATACGGTTGCAGCTCGGCCTTCGGGGCCGCGACAGCCGGACCCGAGGCCCACCCGAGCGCGAGGCCCATGGCGATCCACCAGAGGACCGAAATCAATCCTCTCTGCCCCTTCGCTCGTGCCTCGTCGTGGCGGCTGATCGTCCGTAGAAACATGCTATTATTTTAGCAAACCAATGGGAAACAACGGAGGGCGGGCGCACGGATGCGACCGACTATGCCGAGCGCCCCGGACCTCCGGCCGAAGAATTCAAAGACGACTGCTCCGTTCCACCGCCCAATAATACATCGCGCTACACCCGTCCCCGTGCTGCCTCGTAGACGGCTTGCTCGCGCCGCATCCCGACCGCCAAGATAAGCACTTCGATGAGCTCCAGTTTTACCCGATAAACGATGCGGGTGTTGCCGGTGCGGATCCGCCGGCAGCCGGTGAGTGCGCCGCGCAGTGCTTTGCCGAGCTTGTCCGGCTCACCGTTCTGAATACGGTCGGAGATCACCTTCAGGATCCTGCGCACTTCTGCCTGGCCCAGGGCTTCGAGGTTTCCTCGTACACCTCGGGATGATACAGGGGACCCGCCAGGCCATTATTCACTCGCGAAGCGCCGCACCATGTCCTCGTGCGTGATCGCCTGCTCCGGGTCATAGCTCTGCAGGCGTTCGCGCGCGAGCGCCTCGACGCGAAGATCTGCCAGCTCGTCCTGCAACGCCTCGTAGGCCGCCACCGGAAGAAGGACGGCCGCGGGTGCATTATTGCGCATCACCACGTACTTGTCCTGCTGGCCGGAGGCCAGGCGATCGATGATGTTTTTGGTCGATCGTGCCACCTCCGTCACTGAGATTGCCTGGTTTCGGCGCTCCAGCAAGCTGCTCATGCGACCTCCAAGTATATGAGTATGAGTATACTACGCATAATTATCAGATGGGCCAACCGTTAAGAGCGGGTGATGTGGCACGGGGTTGTGGGCAGGCTAGAGACCCGCCTTGAGCGCCTCGACGAAGCGATGGACGTCCTCGAAGCGATTGTAGAGCGGCACCGGAGCGACGCGCATCACATCGGGCTCGCGCCAGTCGCAGGTGATGCCGGCAGCCGTGATGCGTTCGCAGAGCCCCCTGCCATCGGCGGTCTTGATGCGCAGCGAGAGCTGACAGCCGCGCCGGGCGGGATCGCTCGGTGTCAGGACCTCGATGTGCTCGGGGAGCTCGCGGCGTAGCAGGGATTCCAGGAAACCCGTGAGCCGCTTGGACTTCTCGCGCAATGGCGCCATGCCCCCGGCCTCGGTGAACACCTCCAGCGCGGCGCGGACCGCGGCGAGCGCGAGGATGGGCGGGTTGCTCTGCTGCCAGCCCTCGGCGCCCGGAATGGGTCGAAACGACCGACCCATCTCGAAGCGGGTGTCCTTGTCGTGGCCCCACCAGCCGGCGAAACGCGGGAGATCGGTGCGCCGCGCATGGCGCTCGTGCACGAACAGGCCGCCGACCGCGCCCGGACCGCCATCGAGGTATTTGTAACTGCACCAGCACGCGAAATCGCAGCCCGAGTCGTGGAGGGAGAGCGGGATGTTTCCGGCGGCATGGGCCAGATCGAAGCCGACCACGCACCCCCGGGCGTGGCCGAGGCGCGTGATTTCCTCCAGGTCGAGCACCTCGCCGGTGTAATACTGGACACCCGGCAGCAGGATGAGGGCGATGGCATCGCCCTCGCGCTCGATGGTCTGCGCGAGGTCTTCCCGCCGCAGGCAAGCCTCACCGGCCCGCGGCCGGGCCACGAGCAACGAAGACGCCGGTTCCAAGCCATGGAAGCGGATCTGGGACTCGACGGCGTAGCGATCGGAGGGAAAGGCCCGGTCCTCGATCAGGACCTTGTGCCTTTCCACCGTGGGTCGGTAGAAGCTCACCATCATGAGGTGCAGATTGGCGGTGAGCGAGCCCATCACCGCCACCTCGTGTGCCTCGGCGCCGACGAGAGTCGCGCTCGGCTCGGTCAAGAGCTCATGGTAGGGCATCCAGGGGCGTTTCGACTCGAAATGCCCGCGCACGCCCAGGCGCTTCCAGATCGCCAGCTCCTCGAGGACATGGGTTTCCGCTCGCTTGGGCATGAGCCCTAGGGAGTGGCCGCAGAGATAGACCTCCTCTCGCCCATCCGCCCGCCGCGGGATATGAAACTCATCGCGGAAGCGCGCCAGCGGATCCGCGCGGTCCCGGGCCCGGGCGTGCTCGAGGCCCCCGGGTTCGTCTCCGCCACTTCTCAGGACTACTTTCGGTGACACCCGGCGATCATCCGCCTCCGCGCTGCGGCGGTCCACCCCGCCGGAGGCGTTTGCCCGCCCGCTCGCACGTAACCAATTGACCAAACGGGTCGGCGAGGCGCACAATCGGGTGCCCGCCAGGGAGGGGGGTGTCAATCCCTTTCCCGCTGTGGAACAAATGATGCGGAGCAATCAATCGGCGCCGGTATGCGGGCTCCCCTCCGGCACGGCACGCACACCATCGATAAGGCACTACGCGCGGCCGAGCCCGATCGGACCTAGGTCGCGCGTCCGGGTCGTGATGATCGAAATGTCATCATGAGCGAGCGTGCGGTGCGCTCGTCTTCCGGATACCCCTCACGCTTTGCGGTCCCTGTCGTCCTCGCGATCTTAGCGTCGCTGGCCGGCGGCATCGCGACTGCCATGTGTCTGTGGCTCGCGGATCGCGCCTTGCGGGCCCCCGACCGGGCCATGCTCCTGGGCCTCTCGACGGGCGGTGTCCTCCTGGTGGTCGCGAGCGTGATCGGAGCGGCTTATCGTCTCTTAGTCAATCATCGAGTGGCCAGGCCCGCCATCGGCAGCTATTTCGCGCCGGACGATCGGCCGGCACCTAGCGTGGAAGAGGGCGTGAGCGCGGGGCCCGCGTTCGGCGCTCGGGAACGGGGCTTCGTATCCGGAATACGTGACCGGACCGCGACTTCGTTACCGCTCGGCAAGGAACGCCACTGGACCGATGCGGACAGCGTCCCGATCATGATCTGGATCGCCGGGGCCGACCGGCGCTGCCGGGACTTCAACGAGGCCTGGCTCGACTTCACCGGCCATACCCTGAGCGAAGAGCTCAATTGCGGCTGGGTCGAATCGGTCCATCCCGACGACCGCGCGGCCTGCCTCGCGAACTATACCGCCGCCTTCGAGACTCGATCGCCCTTCACCATCGGGTACCGCATGCGGCGCTGGGACGGACAGTACCGCTGGCTGCTCGACCGTGGCGGCCCGCGCTACGTGCGTAACGGGGCCTTTTCGGGCTTTGTCGGCGGCTGTGTGGACATCACCGAACGCAGGTCGTCCGAGGATGCGCTCCGCGACTCGCGGGTATGGTTCTCGGCGCTCGTGAATTCGCTCGGGGTCGTGGTCATCGAGACCGATCTACTGGCGCGTAGCATCACGTTCATCAACGGCCAGGCCGAGCGACTCTTCGGCTATCCGGAAGAGTCCTGGCTCGGTCCGGACGGTCGGGGTTTTGAGTTCTGGTCGGCCCACCTCCACCCCGAGGACCGCGATTGGGCGTCGGAATTTCGTGCCCGCGAGACCGAAGCCGGTCGCGATCACGTATTCGAGTATCGCTTCATGACCACCACCGGTACGGTGCTGTGGATCCGGGAATACGCGACCGTCTCGAGCGAGCACGGCCGGCCCGCCAAGGGCCGCTGCGTGCTGGTGGACATCACCGCGGCCAAGGAGGCTCAAGAGGCCCTGGGACGCGCCCACGCGGGGTTGCGCGACAGCGAGGCGCGGCTCAAGCATTGCGCCTATCACGACGCCCTGACCGCCCTGCCCAACCGCGCGCTTCTGAGCGACCGGCTGGAACAGGCCCTGGCCCACGGGCGCCGGGAAGACCATCCGGTCGCGCTCTTGTCCCTCGACCTCGATCGCTTCAAGGTCATCAATGACACCCTCGGCCATCCGGTGGGCGACGAATTACTGCGAGGGGTGGGGGGACGCCTGCGGGGCCTCTTGCGCGAGGGCGACACCGTGGCGCGCCTGGGGGGCGATGAATTCGTCGTGCTCCTGCCCCGCATCCACACCGAGCGCGACGCCGCGCAGGTGGCCGCCAAGGCCATCGCCGAGATCGCGACGCCGTTCGAGGTGTTGGGCCACGAGCTGCACGTCTCCGCGAGCGTCGGGATGAGCCTGTTCCCGAGGGACGGGGGAGACCCCGAGACGCTCCTCAAGTATGCCGACACCGCCCTCTACGAGGCCAAGGCCCGCGGGCGCAATCAATACCAGTTCTTCGATCATCGCAGGGACGCAAAGGCCGACGAGCGCCTGCGCATCGAGAGCTGCCTGCGCCGGGCCCTCGAGCGCGGCCAGCTATTGCTCCACTACCAGCCCCAGATCGACCTCCGTAGCGGTGCGCTGGTCGGGCTCGAGGCCTTGATCCGCTGGCATCATCCCGAGCACGGCATGGTGGCGCCCGGCCAGTTCATCCCGATCGCCGAGGAGACCGGCCTCATCGGACCGATCGGAGAGTGGGTGCTGCGCACCGCCTGCCGCGAGGTCGAGGGTGGGACGGCCGGACTGGGTAACCTACGCGTGGCCGTGAACGTATCCATGCGGCAGTTGCGTCAACCCATTCTGGCGGCCACCGTCCAGGCGATTCTGATCGAGACCGGGCTCGATCCCGGGCGTCTCGAGCTCGAGATCACCGAATCGAGCATCATGTCGGACCCCGAACGCACCATCGCGGTGTTACGCGCCCTGCACGAGATGGGTGTCGTACTGACGGTGGATGACTTCGGCACCGGCTATTCGAGCCTGGCCTACCTCAAGCGCTTTCCCTTGCACCGGTTGAAGATCGATCGATCCTTCGTTCACGACATCCCCCGGAACGGCGATGACGTCGCCATCGTCCAGGCGATCCTGGCGCTGGCGAGGCAACTCAAGCTCAAGGTGGTGGCCGAGGGCGTGGAGAGCCCGGAGCAACGCGACTTCCTCGGCGAGCATGGCTGCGACGAGGCGCAGGGCTATCTGTTCGGCCGGCCGCAGGCACTCGAGACCTTGCCCCAATATCACTCCTCGGGAGGCCTCACCCGGGGGCATCTCGCCGCGGGGCCGGGCGGCCCGGGCCCCTCGATATGAGAGTCTTCGGGGATTGACGGTCTGCGGGTTTCCGCACCCGAAGCGATCGCCTGCTTCAGCCCGCCTGGGCCAGTGGTACGAGCGGATAGATCACAGGCCGGCACGGTGCCGCGTCGGACAGGAACGCCGGGGCCGCGAGGTCGAGGAGATAGAGCCCGTCCGGGACGCCATCGGGCACGAAGATCATCTCGGTCACGGTCTTTCGGGATCCTGTTTGTCCACTCAGGGTGCGGCACGATGGCGGCACGTTCCAGAACAGGCGGTGGTTGCTCAACGTTCCCTGGTCGCGCATGCGGTCGATGGACGGAAAATCGACCAGGAGATGCTCGACGCCGACATCGATGAGATAGCCGATCGCTTCGGTGGAGAAGAACGGCGGCGGGCAGGTATCGTCATAGACACGAGCGGCTTTGGATGCATCGTTCGGCAGGGTGCGGACGATCAAGGCCCTCGATTCCTCGCCGGGCACCGCGCGCAGGGCCACCTCGAGCGCCGAGCGCGTGACCAGTCGATCTCCGGGGTCCAGTGCCGAGCCATAGCCCTCCCCGCTTTCGCGGGCGAGGCTCGGGGCGATGGTGACGAGCCGCCCCGAGAAGAGGCTCGCGACCAGGACCTCGGTGAGCGGCACCGGATCGTTCACGATATGTCCCACGGTTTCGATATGGGTGCCGTTGCAGTGGGGAATCAAGCGCAATTCGGCGACATTGCAACTCCCGCCCTCCTCTGTGGCGCCGACGAAATCCCGGAACCTGAGCGGCGTGGCCGAGGCGTGCGGCGCGCCGAAAAAGCTCGGCTGGGGGCCGGCGAAATCGAGCGGGATGGCGAGCGACCGGGCGGCATCCAGCCGCACCCGGTAATGGCGGCCGGCGATCACGACCCGCATTTCCATCACGCGAATGCCGTATGCGCGAGGCCGAGCCACTCCAACGCGGTGCCGTGGAGGAGGCGCGCCATGGTCGGCGCATCGAGTCCGGCCGACTCGATGAGCCGGCCCGGATGTGGTTCTCCGAGCGGGAACGGATAATCCGAGCCCAGCGCGATGCGCTCGGGGCCCATGAGGTCCAATAGATAGCGCAGCATACGCGGTTCGTGTACCAGCGCATCCAGATAGAGGCGCGTGATCGACGCGCGCGGATTCACCCCGCAATCGACGGCGCACAGGTCCGGGCGCACCCGGAAACCATGTTCGATGCGCCCGATGAGTGCCGGGAAGGCGCCGCCGCCGTGCGCGAAGGCGATCCTGAGCCTCGGCAGGCGTTCGATCACGCCCGAAAACACCAGCGAGCAGATGGCGAGCGCGGTCTCGGTGGGCATGCCGAGGAGCCACGGCAGCCAGTACTTCGACATGCGCTCCTTGCCCAGCATATCCCAGGGGTGGACGAAGAGCGCCGCCCCGAGCGCCTCGGCCGCCTCGAAGAACGGGTAGATCTCCGGGGCATCGAGGTTCCAGTCGTTCACGTGCGTCCCGATCTGCACGCCGGCGAGACCGATGTCCCGCATACAGCGGCCGAGCTCCTGGATGGCCAGATCGGGCGCCTGCAAGGGCACGGTCCCGAGCCCCACGAAGCGATCGGGATGGGCCTCGCAGAGCCCGCCGATGTGATCGTTCAAAAACCGCGCGAGGTCCAGCGTATGCTCGGGCCGCGCCCAGTAGCTGAACATGATCGGTACCGTGGACAGTACCTGCACGTCCACGCCGTCGCGATCGCAGTCTTTCAGACGCAACGCCGGGTCCCAGCAATTCGCCTGGACCTCCCGGAACACCACCCCGTCCTTCAGCAGGCGGCCGCAACCCGGTCCCCATTGCTCGAGCTGGACGAATCCCCCGTAGCCATAGCGGGCCCGGAGGTCCGGCCAGGCCGGGGGCAGGACGTGGGTATGGATGTCGATCTTCCGCATCAAGAGGCTCTGGGCTCTCGACTGGGGCTGTGCCTATCGCCTGTAGCCTATGGCCTAGAGCCTATAGCCTCTATCAACCCCCGGCCGGCGCCGGCATCACCGTCCCGCAACGGCGGCATACGGTGTCGGGGCTCGCGAAGAAACGCGCGAACAGCGGCGGCAGGTCCTTCTCGATGTCACGAAGCTCGATGAATTCCTCGTAGAGCAGGTGGTGGCAGGCGTCACAGTACCACTGGAAGCCGTCCCGCTCATGGGGAAGGCGCTTGCGTTCGATGACGAGCCCGATCGTATCGGCATAGCGCTGCGGCGAGTGCGGGACCAGCGGCGGGAGCAGAAACACCTGGCCCGCCCGGATCGGGACATCGACGACGTGTCCGTCCTGCATGGTCTTGAGCAGCATATCGCCCTCGATCTGGTAAAAAAACTCCGGGCCCGCATCGACGTGATAATCCTTACGGTGGTTGGGGCCGCCGACCACCATCACGATGAAGTCCCCTTCCGGAAAGACCTGCTTGTTGCAAACCGGCGGTCTCAACACCGCGCGATGCGTGTCGATCCAGCGTTTGAAATCGATGGGTGGGGTGGGTGTCTGCATGGCGTTGTTCCACCGTTGTTTCTCCCTCGCCCTCCGGGAGAGGATTGGGGTGAGGGGATCAGGATAATCGTCCCAAATCTCCCTAATCAATCGTGGCGATGCACTTCAGCTCGATGGCGATCGGCGTCGGCAATCGGTTGACCTCGACCGTCGTGCGGCACGGGCGTATGTCGCCGAAATACTCCGCGTACACGCGATTATAGACGGCGAAGTCGCGTTCGATGTCGGTCAGGAACACGGTGACGTCGACGAGCCTGTCCCAGCCGGACCCCGCCTCTTCGAGCACCAACCGCACGTTGTCGAAGACGGCCCGACACTGTAGCTCGATATCGTGGGCGACGACCCGGCCAGCGCCATCGAGCGTAACGCCCGGGATCTCCCGGCTGCCCCGCCGCCGCGGCCCGATCCCGGACAGGAACAAGAGTCCGCCCGCGCGCCGCGCGTGCGGATACGCCCCGACCGGCTCGGGGGCCTGCTGCGAAACCGTCACTGCCTCGGTGTCCGACATATACCCTGCATCCCTTTCTTTTCGCTCAGCTTCGGATCCCGACCCCACGGTTCAGGAGATACAGGCTCCAACACCACAGGAACGCGATGCATCCCACGATGACGGCGAAGGCCAGCGCGATCGGGACATCGCTCACCCCCAGGATCCCGTAGCGGAAGGCGTCCACCATATAGAGCACGGGGTTGGCCAGGGAGACGGATCGCCACACGGGCGGTAATAGCTCGATGGAGTAGAACACCCCGCCCAGGTAGGTCAGGGGCGTGAGCACGAAGGTCGGGATGATCGAGGTATCGTCGAAGCTGCGCGCGAAGATCCCGTTGATGAGCCCGCCGAGCGAGAACAGCACCGAGGTCGATACAATGGTGGCCACGACCACCGCGTAGGAATGCGCGCTAAGCTCGGTGAAGATCAGCGCCACCACGGTCACGACCGTCCCGACCAGGAGCCCCCGCACCATGCCGCCGGTGACGAAACCCGCGAGGATGATGGCGCTCGGGATGGGCGCCACCAGCATCTCCTCGATGTTGCGTTGGAACTTGGATCCGAAGAACGACGACACTACGTTGGAATAGGCGTTCGTGATCACCGACATCATGATGAGCCCCGGGGCGATGTACTGGATATAGGGGTAGCCCGCGATCTCGCCGATGCGCGGGCCGATGAGCTGGCCGAAGATGATGAAGTAGAGGCTCATGCTCACGCCGGCCGGCAGGATGGTCTGGAGCCAGATCCGCACGAAGCGGGTTACCTCCCTGACCACGATGGTCTTGTAGGCGACGAGGTAGCGATCGAAGCGCGGGCTAGACCGGGGCATCGGAGCTCTGGTCGAGGAGGTGGATGAACAGCTCCTCCAGGCGATTGGCCTTGTTGCGCAGGCTCTGCACCTCGATCCCCATTTCCGATAGATGCCGAAAGAGCGCGTTCATGCCGAGCGCCTTGTTGACCTCGACCTCCAGGGTGGAAGCATCCACGAGCCGGAAACGATAGCCGTCGATGACGGGCGCCGCCGGGATCGATGAGCCGAGGTCGAGGACGAAGGTCTCGCTGTTGAGCCTGGCGATGAGCTGCTTCATGGAGGTGTTCTCGATGATATCCCCGCCATCGATGATGGCGATGTCGCGGCACAAGGTCTCGGCCTCCTCCAGGTAATGGGTCGTCAGGATGATCGTGGTCCCCGCCCGGTTCATCTCGCGCAGAAAATTCCACGTCGAACGCCTGAGCTCGATATCCACCCCGGCCGTGGGCTCATCGAGGATCAGGAGCCGGGGCTCGTGCGAGAGGGCGCGCGCGATCATGAGCCGGCGTTTCAGGCCGCCGGAGAGCGTGCGCGAGCGATCATGGCGGCGCTCCCACAGCCCGAGCTTCTTCAGGTACTTCTCGGCGCGCTCGCGGGCGAGGGGCCGGTCGATCCCGTAGTACCCCGCCTGGTTTACGACGATATCGATGACCGGCTCGAACTGCGAGAAATTGATCTCCTGGGGCACGAGCCCGATCTCCGACTTGGCCGCCTCGAGCGCGGTGTCGGTGTCGTGCCCATAGACCCGGATGCTGCCCGCGGTCTTGTTGACGAGCCCGGTGACGATCCCGATCGTGGTCGACTTGCCCGCCCCGTTCGGGCCGAGCAGCGCGAAGAAGTCCCCGGTCCGAACGGTGAGGTCGATGCCTTTGAGTGCTTGCCGGCCGTTGCCGTAGGTCTTGCAAAGCCCGCGGATCTCGAGGGCATTGGTCTCGGAATGGGACATTAGGTATATGATACCGTGCGTGTGGGCCTCTACCGGCGCGCGGGCCCGCCACGATACCATGGACCAGCCATCGAAGGGGCGGCGGCTCCTGATCATGCGGCACGCGAAGTCCGACTGGGGGACGCCGGGCGAGCGCGACTTCGACCGGCCGCTGGCCAAGCGCGGCCAGCGCGATGCCCCGCGCATGGGCGAGTGGTTGCGCGCCCAGGGTCTCGTCCCGGACTTGGTGCTCGCCTCGCCTGCGCGCCGGGCACGCGAGACGGCCTCGAAGGCGTGCAAGGTGCTCGACCTCGAGAAACAGGCCATCCAGTGGGAGCCGCGCATCTACGATGCGACGCGCGCCGATCTGATCGAGGTGCTGGCAGATTGCCCGGCGGACCGACGGCTCGTGCTCCTCGTCGGCCACAACCCCGGTCTCGAAGAGCTGCTCGAATACCTAGTCCGGGGGAGCGGGACACTGCCCGGGAACGATAAGACCCTGCCGACCGCGGCCGTCGCCTCGGTGCGTCTCAAGGCGGACTGGGGCAAGCTCACGGCCGGATCGGGGAGGGTCGAGCACTGGATGTGTCCCAAGGAGCTTGAGGACGCCTAGCTAGGGGGGCGCTGGTCTTGTCCGCGGTTTGTCGAGGTACACTACCCATGTCTTCCGCCATCGAGGGCTCGCGGCATCTGGGGAGTGGCGATACACTGGCGTTTCAAGACGGGTCCTCAAACCGAGGGAGGTGTGCTATGAAGGTTCTCATTGTTCTCACGTCTCATGACCAACTCGGCGACACCGGAAAGAAAACTGGTTTCTGGCTGGAAGAGCTCGCCGCCCCCTATTATGTGCTGAAGGATAGCGGAGCGACGATCACACTGGCCTCTCCGAAGGGCGGTCAGCCGCCGCTCGATCCGAAAAGCGATCTAACCGAAAACCAGACCGAATTAACGAAGCGCTTCCGCACAGACGCCGCTGGGCAGGCTGAGCTTGCCAACACGAAAAAGCTAGCCGACGTGTCCGCGGACGATTTCGATGCAGTCTTCTACCCCGGCGGACATGGCCCGATGTGGGACCTGCCCGACAACGCGACATCCATCGCGCTAATCGAAGCCTTTGTGAAAGCCGACAAGCCAGTCGCTGCGGTCTGTCACGCGCCGGCCGCGCTTGTCAATGTGCGCGGAAAGGATGGCGAGTATCTGGTTAAAGGCAAGCGCGTGACCGGGTTCACGAATGCAGAAGAAGAAGCGGTGGGCTTGACCGCGGTCGTGCCTTTCCTGTTGGAAGACCGGCTAAAGGAACGGGGTGGCATCTACAGCAAGGCTGCCAACTGGGTCCCCTACGTCCAAGTGGACGGCAAGCTGGTGACCGGCCAGAACCCGGCCTCTTCGGAACCCGGAGCGGAAGCGTTGCTGAAGCTGCTTCGGCATCAAAACCCGGCACCGACCGCGAGCAGCGAGATCCGGTAGAGGGTGGTCTCGGCGGTGATGTAGAGCATCGAGCCGTCATTGCCGAAGGCCAGGTTGGCGGTGGGTACGCCGGTCTCGATGGTGCCGAGGTGCTCCCCATCCGGTGCGAAGATATACACCCCGCCGGGACCGGCTGCGAACACATAGCCTTCGCGGTCGATCTTGATGCCGTCGGGCGCCCCCTTTCGCCCCGCGGTGAAAGGGCGGGCATCCGCAAAGACACGTCGGTTTTCGAGCCCGCCGTCGTCCTCGCGCACGTCGTAGTAGTACCAGGCCGGGCGATCCGGATCGGCGTCGCTCAGGTACAAGGTCTTGCCGTCCGGCGAGAAGGCCAGGCCGTTCGGGGCCGTGAGGTCCTGCACCAGGAGCGTCAGCTCGCCGCCGGCCGGGAGCCGGTAGACGCCGCTCACAGGGAGCTCCTTGCCGGGGTCCTGGACGCCTTGGGGCAGACCGAAGGGCGGATCGGTGAAGTACAGGTCGCCATTGGCCCGGAACGCAGCGTCGTTCGGGCTGTTCAGGCGCTTGCCGTCATAGCGTTCCGCCAGTATCGTCTTGCTGCCGTCGGTCTCTATGCGCACGACGCGCCGATCTCCGTGCTGGCAGACCACGAGCCTGCCGCTCATCGGATCGATGGCGAGCCCGCTCGAGCCGGGCGCACTGCCCGTGAACGGGGCGGTACCGGTGTAACCGCTCGGCTGCGAGAAGACCGATACCCCCGATTCCGCATCATAGCGATGGATCACGTTGTTAGGCACGTCGGAGAAGAGGAGAGTGCCTTCCCGGCGCAGCCACACGGGACCGTCGAGCCAGGCATAGCCGTCAGCGAGCTTTTCAAGCTTGGCATCCGGCGCGATGATCCCGTCGAGGCGTGTGCCGAGCCGCACGATGCGGCCCACAGCGGCAGGCTCGCTCGCCCCCTCCGCCGCGATGGCGGGACCGACCGGGAATAAGGCGAGTGCGACGATGATCAACCAGGGGCCGAGGTCTTGTTTCATGGGGATCTCCGGAGCGTCTTGCGGGATGCCCTTAAGATTAGCCCGCCGCGGGCGAGAAGGCGATCTTCGTGGCGGACACCCGGCGCCGACCGGGTTCCGCGGCGCGTATAGGGCGGCCACAAGGGCCGCCCCTGCACGGCTACACGGCACCTGCGCCGTGCCCGTGTAGTGCCGCGCGAACGGCGTCCACCGCCGAATAGCCGCGAAGGGCATGGAATATGCCCCTCTATACCCATCAGAGCAGCGCGTTCCTGGGTGCGCATGTCGCGCATCGCAGCAAGCACCTGCGGAGGGTTTATCCATGATTCGCTCATCGAGACAGTTTGTCCGACAGGTACTCAATACTTTGATCCTGTGGGGATCGGGCTGGAAACGCAGGCGCTGTGGCCGGGGCAGCCACCCCATCCTTGAGTGGTGCGATCCCCTGTCCGGCCTGTGGCACCGGCAGGACGCAGCCCTGCGGCTCGCGCGGGTGCAGGCGCGAGATCCGAAATCCCTGCGCCGCTAGCACGGCGTTTTTACCGACGGGTCACACACCCCGTCCCACGGACGGAGTCACGCCGTCCATGATCCCAGGCGCTAGCGGTAATACCAGCGGGTCGCGGCCTTTCGGTGTTCCTGACGGTGTGGCTCGCGCCCGCCCGCCCTCCGCGGTATTCCCGGCCGGAGCCCAGGTCGGCCGACCTTTGCGGTGATCGCGTCGTGAGTTTATCGTATAGGTGGCCCGAACGGATCGCGGCGCGGACTCCCGGGCACGGTCGATCAACCCTGCTGTTGCCTCCACCTTGCCAGGCATGCGAGGGCATCCGACGCCTCTGAGCCCACGGGCCTCAACCCCATTGCCCCGTCATTCCGACACCGACTGAACGTCGATCCACGGGCCTACACGATGCGGCGCCAGGCGACCCTGCCCAGTGTTATCCCCGAGCCGTGCCGCAATAACCGCACGCAGGCACTCGCCCGTCAGGCGCGTCTGACCAAACCCAACCGGGCCTTGGGCGCGCTCGAGGACCTGGCGGTGCGGCTGGCGGCGCTCTACGGCACGGGGCGTCCCGCGATCGACCGGGTGGCGATCACTGTCTTCGCGGCCGACCACGGGGTAGCGGCCGAAGGCGTTTCGGCCTATCCGCAAGCGGTCACCCGCGAGATGTTGCGAAACTTCCTGTCCGGCGGGGCGGCCATCAGCGTACTGGCGCGCGCGATCGGGGCGCGGCTCGAGGTCGTCGATGTGGGCGTGGTCGAGCCGCTCTGCGACTGTGGCGGGCTGGTCGTGGCGCGCGCCGGAGCGGGAACCGCCAATTTCGTGGAACAGCCGGCCATGAGCAAGGTACAGCTCGAGCGGGCCCTGAACGCCGGTCGCGAGGCGATCGAACGGGTGCGAACCGCGCGTGCGCAGCTCTTCGTCGGTGGCGAGATGGGGATAGGGAATACCACCTCCGCGAGTGCCATCGCCTGCGCCTTGCTGGGCGCCGATCCGGTGCTCATGGCCGGTCCCGGCACCGGCCTCGACGATGTCGGGGTGGCGCATAAGCGCGCCGTGATCGCGGCGGGACTGTCACGGCATAGGGCGGCGTTGGGCGATCCCCTCGAGGTCCTGCGCCGTCTCGGTGGCTTCGAGATCGCGGCGCTCTGCTCGGCCTATCTCCACGCCGCGGCGAGCGCCATTCCGGTGCTCGTCGACGGCTTCATCGCGAGCGTCGCGGCCTTGCTCGCCGTCGGCGTCCAGCCAGCCGTGGGCGAGTGGTTGTTCTACGCCCATCGCTCGGCCGAACCCGGCCACGACCGGGTGCTCGGCGCGCTCGGTGTCCGACCGCTCCTGGACCTCGGCATGCGGCTGGGCGAGGGGAGCGGCGCGGCCGTCGCGGTTCCGATCCTTCGGCTTGCTTGCGCGCTGCACGGTGGGATGGCGACCTTTGACGAAGCGGCGGTGTCCGGCCCCGCGCCGTGATGGGTGGCGGATCCGCCTCGCCTCTGCGATTAGTCATAATAGGCCGGTCGATGCTTCCGCTTTGAGAGACCCCGTGCCCACCTCCGACGATCGAGACGAGACCTGCCCGAGGTGTGGCCAGAGCTTCGGGTGCAGGGCCAAAGTGATCGAGAGCTGTTCTTGTGCCGGCGTCGCGTTGTCCGCCGCGGAGCGCGCCTGCGTCTCGGCGCGCTTCGCCGGCTGTCTGTGCTCGGGCTGTCTGCGCGCAATCCAGATCGAGGCGCGCCGATGCGCGCCTTGATCGTGGGCGGCGCCCGCTCGGGCAAGAGCCGTTATGCCGAGGAACAGGCGCGGGCTTCCGGCCGCGGGGTCGTCTATATCGCGACCGCCCAAGTCGCGATGTCGGAGGCGGATCCCGAGATGGCGGCGCGCATCGCCCGTCACCGCGCGCGTCGTCCACACGACTGGGCGCTCATCGAGGAGCCGCTGGCGCTCGCAGAGACGCTCGCCCGGCAGGCCGCGCGCTCGCGCTTCGTGATCGTCGATTGCCTGACCTTGTGGCTCAGCAACCTGCTCGCCCAGGACGGACGGCGCTTCCAGGCGGAGCGTCGCGCGCTCTTCGAGGTGTTGCCGGGCCTGGAAGGCGAGGTATGGCTCATCGGCAACGAGGTGGGCATGGGCATCGTGCCCGAGCACCCGCTCGCGCGATGCTTCGCCAACGAGGCGGGGTGGTTGCACCAGGATCTCGCCCGGATCTGCGAGCGGGTGGTGTGGGTGACGGTCGGACTCCCACAGGTCCTGAAAGGGCGCTGTGGGCCGGAGGCGCCCGTCGCGGCGCCCTACCGTCTCTGATCGCGTCATGACGGCCCGGCCAGGCACCGTCATCGACCTCTTGCGGCACGGCGAGGTCGATGGCGGGCTGTGTCTAGGCGGCCACGCCGATGCGACGCAGAGCACCGTCGGCGCGCGGCAGGTTGCGTCTTGGGCGCGTGCGCCGTGGCGTTGGACCGGGATCGTCAGCTCGCCGCTCGGACGCTGCCGGGCCGCGGCCCGCACCCTGGGTGCGTCTCTTGGACTCACGCCGCGCATCGAACCGCGGTTCCGCGAGATCGGGTTTGGCGAATGGGAAGGCCGGCCCTGGACGGAGTTGCTTCGCGACCACGGCGACGCGCTATTCGCCTTCTGGGCGTGCCCGAGGGACCATCCGGCACCGGGCGGCGAGGACTACGCGGCCTTCGAAGGGCGGGTGTGGGCCGCCTTCGGGGACCTTTGCGGCGAGGCCCACGGGCAGCACTGGTTGGTGGTGAGCCATGGTGGGCCCATCCGCGTGATCCTGCGGAGGATCTTGGATCTGCCCGTCGACAGACTGTTCCATATCGATGTGCCCTACGGCTCGCTCGCCCGAGTGCGGGCGGACGACACCGGCGCCCCGGTGTTGCATTGGCACAGGTCCCCCCCTTGATCACGGCCTTCTGGGTGGCGCTCGAGTTTCTCACCTGCCTCCCGGTGCCGCGCGGACTGCCGCACGGGGGACCGACCGCAGGCCATTCGGTGCTCATGTATCCGCTCGCCGGCCTCGTGATCGGCGCGCTTTGCGGCATCGGGGCCGTAGTCTTCGATGGGGTGGGCGAGGGGCTGCGCGCCGCGATCGTCCTGAGCTTGTGGGTCGCGCTGACGGGTGGGCTGCACCTCGATGGGCTTGCGGACTGGGCCGATGCCTGGGCCGGCGGCCGCGGGGACCGCGCCAAGAGCCTGGCCTTGCTCGAGGACCCACATGTCGGGGCCATGGCGATCGTGGCCCTTGTCCTCGTCTTGCTCGTGAAGTTCGCCGCCCTGGCGGAGGCCCTGGGAGGTGACGCCTACGCCCCCCTGATCCTGGCACCGGTGCTGGGGCGGACGGCCGTGACCCTGGTGCTCCTGACTACGCCCTATGTGCGGGTGGGCGGGCTCGGCAGCGAGCTCGTGACGAACCTGCCGAGACGCGCGGCGATCGGGTCCGCCGGGGTGGCGTTCGTCGTTTGCGCGTTCGGGCTCGGTATGTTCGCGGCGGCCGGCGCGCTCGCGACCGTGTATCTGCTGCGCCGTTTCATGATCGCCCACCTCGGTGGCTGCACGGGCGACACGCTCGGGGCCACGGTCGAGGTGGTCGAGGCTGTGATACTGGTCACGGCGACTTCGGCCCTGTAGGCTGAGAGCAGGCGAACGCAGATCCCGGCGACGGGGCTCCGGAACGGCGTCGGGATCCGCTGTGCTGGTCCCCAGTACGACTGGATCGTCCGTATCGATCGCCAGGCATGTCCCTCGCCCTATGGCCCTGTGTTCTCGAATGGGTAGGTTCTCGAATGGGTCTCGACGTTCACGGCACGCGCTTCTTGCTCTATGCACGGGGCCTCGGGGCTTCTTTCGAGCGCACGGCGATGATCGGGCGCCAGACCCTGC